>NZ_AKJR01000001.1:0-10255 GCF_000282235.1 Pseudomonas sp. GM24
ACCGGGCAGCCGTTGGTGCAGGTGAAGGGCACGCAATCGGCGCTGTCGCCGTTGGGGTTTTTCGCCTGATCCGGCGAGTCGTCGTGAGGCTCATGCCGTTCCATTCGACTCGAAGCGCCAGGCTTGTCCCGCACCACAGGCGCCGGATTCGGCACCGTCAACACCAGCGAATCGGCCTGACGAATGTTCAGCGGTATCGACGGTGTCGGTTTCAACTCAACGTCACGCGCGTGAAACATCAGTGGCTTCAACGCGCCCGCGTGTCTATTCAGCTCCGGCGCAGAAGTCAGTTCCGCCAACCGCAACGCGGATGCCGCCAACCACTCTCGAGCCCGGGGCGACTTGATCTTCGCCAGCACTTTGCTGCTCAAACGCAGTGGCACGCCGACGCCACCCGACAACGACGTCAGCAGAAAACCGATCAGCAGTTCGGCCCGCACCTCGGCCACCACTTCAGCCAGATACTGCGGCGGGAGCATCTTTAGCCAACTGGTAAACGCGGCCAGATGAATGAACAGCAGCGGTTCGTCACTGAGGACCAGCAGACCGTTGGCAATGGCGTCGCTGGAGGCATTCAACAACGCCTCAAGCTCGGCCTCGCTGAGGTATTCCAGCAATTTTTCACTGTTGGCCTGCAAATCGGCGAGCAGGGCGAATACCTGGCGGATGTCATCCCAAACACCATTCAGTGCTTTCTCGAATCCACGCCAGTCGGCCTGTTGCAGCTGACCGTAACGCTCAAGAAATCCGGCGCTGGAAAACTCCGTCCACTGTGGTTGAAACCCTGCCCACTCAGAGCGCAGCCAGCCCTCCAGGCCTGCAATGACACCTTGATAAGAGGCATACAGAGCACGCACATGGTCGGTGGAAACATCGGGAAAGAAGGTGATGCGATAACGCTGGCCCCGATCGCAGTCGGTCACCTGCAGAATGCCGCTGGGGCCGATGGTGTAATGCAGCGCTTCGCCGAAAGTCAGCACGCCGCCGACATCGGCAAGCACCGGCTCGAGGGTCACCGGGGTATCGCCAATCGGCACAAACCGCGCGGCGTCGAACATGTGCACCAGCGTCAGCGCCCCGCTGGCCGGGCACATGACCACCGATGAACTGAGCGGCTGACGCGACTTGATCGGCGCGCTGAGGCGCACGTCGTTGCCGACAGTAAACACCTGCTCGACATCCAGCGCGGTCCCGGTCCAGAACTGCTCGGCCCAAGCGTCGTAGTGGTTCAGACACAGGTGAAACTCGCGGATCAGGTGTTCGAAGTCCGGCTCATCGGGATTCAAAGCAGCAACAACGAGCAGGCCGATGCTGTTGTTCAGGACCAGAAGCCGATCGGTTGGAAGCATTCGCAGTCTCTCGCGCACATCAAAAAGGTGCGGGGACTTTGCGGGGGATCAATCAGGAAAGAAGTCGGGCGAGTAGGTGTTATCTGTAGGATGTTTCGCTAAATATCCGCGAGTAGTTCATCGCCCAACAAACATTGCCCGTTGCTCAATGTCCGTCGCGCTCGTTATGCTGCTGAACCCTTTAATCAGATCCGCGTAGCGGCACCAACCGTGCCGCCCGGGATGTCTTTGTTAACGGATCCGATGATGAATGCACCGCTGAAGGCGTTCGGCCCGATCAAGGCCGTGATTTTCGATATGGACGGTTTGCTGCTGGACACCGAGGGCATTTACACCGAAGTCACCTCGCTGATTGCCCAGCGTTACGGGCGCACTTTCGACTGGAGCATCAAGCAGAACATCATTGGTCGCGGGGCCAACGATCTGGCCAATTACGTGGTGCAGGCACTGGATCTACCGATCACCGCCGAAGAATTTCTGGTGATTCGCGAGCCGCTGATGCGCGAGCGTTTTCCCACCGCACAAGCGATGCCGGGTGCCGAAGAGTTGATCCGCCATCTCAAGGCGCACAACATCCCGATTGCCGTGGGGACCAGTTCCTCGCGTCAGTCGTTCGGCCAGAAAACCACGCTGCACCGCGACTGGTTCGCGCTGTTCGATTTCATTGTCACGGCAGACGATCCGGAAGTTGGCGCGGCCAAACCGGCGCCGGATATCTTTCTGACCGCTGCCCGACGCTTGGGCGTGGCACCTGAGGATTGCCTGGTGTTCGAGGATTCACCGTTCGGTGTGACCGCCGCGAAAGCCGCCGGCATGACCGCGATCGCCATCCCCGATGCCGCCATGGCCGATGAAAAATACGCACACGCTGACGGGATTCTTCGTAGCCTGAAAGCGTTCACGCCAAGTGCCTGTGGCTTGCCGGCGCTGGAATGGGCGTAAACATCTGACAAAAAAACGCCGCCCCTGTGTAAACAGAGGGGCGGCGTTTTTCGTTCAGTCGACTCAGATAAATCAGGCGCCGAAACCACCGTCTATGGTCAGGCTGGCACCGGTGATGTAACCGGCTTCCGGGCCTGCCAGATAGGCAACGAAACTGGCGATTTCTTCGGCTTTGCCGTAACGACCGACCGCCATCAGCGGGATCAGGCTTTCGGCGAAATCACCGTGCGCCGGGTTCATGTCGGTATCGACCGGGCCGGGTTGCACGTTGTTGACGGTGATGCCACGAGGACCGAGGTCGCGGGCCAGACCTTTGGTCAAACCGACCAGCGCCGATTTGCTCATCGCATACACACCGCCGCCGGCGAAGGGCATGCGGTCGGCGTTGGTGCTGCCGATGTTGATGATGCGTGCGCCTTCGCCCATGTGCTTGGCGGCTTCCTGGGAAGCGATGAAAACGCTGCGAATGTTGATTGCCACGGTCTGGTCGAAATCTTCGAGTTTGAAGTCTTCCAGCGGTGCAACAGCCAGCACACCAGCGTTGTTGACCAGAATGTCGAGGCGGCCAAAGGCTTCGACCGTGGCGCTGACGGCGTGGCGGATGGCGGCGGCATCGGCGCTGTCGGCCTTGATCGCCAGGGCTTTGCCGCCGTTGCTGGTGATGCTGTTCTGCAACTCTTCGGCTTTCGCCGCGGAGCTGACGTAAGTGAAGGCTACTGCAGCGCCTTCAGCGGCCAGACGTTTGACGATGGCTGCGCCGATACCACGGGAACCGCCTTGAATCAGAGCGACTTTGCCGCCGAGGTGTTGAGTGGTCATGTTCGATCTCCAGAGTGTTGAAGGCGGGAGTGCCTTGGTGTTGGTGGCGAGTATCGGCGTAGTATCGACAACTGTGTAGACCATGATTGCTATAGTCTGTGTAAACCAGAAGTTTATAGTGGCGATCATGGAAACCTTCAGCAGCATTGAATGCTTCGTGCGCAGTGCCGAAGTCGGCAGCTTTGCCGAGGCCGCACGACGCTTGAGTCTGACCCCGGCAGCCGTCGGCAAAAGTGTGGCCAAACTCGAGGTTCGGCTCGGCGTGCGGCTGTTCCAGCGTAGTACACGCAGCCTGACACTGACCGAGGCAGGACAACTGTTTCTGGATCAAGTCAGCGGTAGCCTGACCACCATTCAAAATGCCGTGGCCAATCTCTCCAGCGTCGAAGGGCTGCCGGCGGGAACGCTGAAAGTCAGCATGGGCGCCGCGTTTGGCTGTCTGCATATCGTGCCGATGCTGGGTGAGTTTCTGCAGCGCTACCCCGCGATCAATCCGGACTGGCATTTCGATAATCGACAGGTCGATCTGATCGCCCAGGGCTTTGATGCGGCCATCGGTGGCGGTTTCGAACTGCCGCAAGGCGTGATCGCGCGCAAGCTGAGCCCGGCGCACCGGATATTGGTCGCGTCTACCGACTATTTACAGGCCCATCCGCCGATCATCGAGCCGGATGACCTTAATCATCACGACGGCATTCTGATCCGCTCGCCGCAGACCGGACGCGTGCGTTCCTGGCAATTGACCGGACGCAATCCACAGAACTGTCAGCCGTTGATGCTCAAGGCGCGGATGACCATGAGTGATTCCGAGGCCGCTTGCAGGACAGCAGCACAAGGCTTGGGCATCGCGCTGGTGAGCATGCCGTTTGCGGTCGGGTATCTGGAGGCGGGGACGTTGCAGCGAGTGCTGCCGGAATGGTTTGTCGATGATGGCAACATTTCGATTTACTACGCCGAGCATAAGTTGTTGCCGGGCAAGACTCGGGCGTTTGTCGATTATGTGATTGAGCAGTTTGCGGAGCAGGGGTTGGCGCGGCGGTTCAGTGCTATCTGAGCAAGGTATCAGACCGAGGTGTGGCCTTCGCGAGCAGGCTCGCTCCCACATTTGGAGTGCATTTCCCCTGTGGGAGCGAGCCTGCTCGCGAATGGGTTGACTCGGTTTTCGCTGATGACCTCAGCGGGCAAACCGCCCCGGCCAGCCAATGATGTTCTTCGGCCGTGGCGTTGCATAAGTCCGCACTTTCGACGTCGACAAGCGCAAGCGCACCAGCGATTCCGCAATCGTCACCGCTGCTGTCACCCCGTCCACCACCGGTACGCCAGTGCGTCGACGAATCTGTTCATCCAGCCCGGCCATGCCACCGCAACCCAGGCAAATCACCTCGGCTTTGTCCTGCGTCACCGCCAGTTCAGCCTGATGCACGATCGCTTCCAGCGCACGCTGCGGTTCGTGCTCCAGCTCTAGAACGGCCAGACCACTGGCCCGAACTGAAGCACACCGATCCCACAGACCGGACAATTTCAGCCGATCCTCAATTAATGGCACGGTGCGATCCAGCGTGGTCACCACCGAATAGGCATGGCCGAGAAACATCGCCGTACTCGCCGCCGCATCAGTGATATCCACCACCGGCACATTGAGCAATTCCTGCAGGCCTTCGCGGCCGTGCTCGCCGTAACCGGCCTGAATCACCGCATCGAACGGCTGATCGTAAGACATCACCCGATCCATTACCGCGATGGCCGCCAGATAGCTTTCGAAGTTGCCTTCAATCGAGTCGGCACCGAAGTACGGCGTCAAACCGACGATTTCGGTACCGGGTGACGCAACAGCCTGCGCCGAGCGGGCGATGGCTTCGGTGATGGATTCGGTGGTGTTGACGTTGACCACGAGAATACGCATGGGGAAATCCTTATAGCGGGCAGTTCTGCGGCCCGAAGTCCGGGCCGCGAGGGAGTTAATGGCAGACGTTGTCGACAGCGATCAATTCGCCGCTGATGTCGGCGTAGTGCGGTTGGCGTTTGGCGATGATCAGATAGAGCATTCCGGCGATCCCGGCGCCGATCAGCCAGGAGAACGGCGAGACACTGTGGAAACCCGGGACCAGCGCCAGGACGATGGCAATCAACGCCGCAGGAATAAACGCCGCCACCGCGCGGAAATTGACGCCTCGGCTGTAGTAATAGGCGCCGTTGGGATCTTCGCTGTAGAGCTGCGGCACGTTGATCCGGCCTTTGCGGATCAACCAGTAGTCGACCATGATCACGCCGTACAACGGGCCGAGCAGGGCGCCGAGGCCAGACAGGAAGTACACGATCACCAACGGGCTGTTGTAGAGATTCCACGGCAGGATCAACACGGCGATGGTGGCGCTGATCAGCCCGGCGCGGCGGAAGGTCAGGTACTTCGGCGCCAGGTTGCTGAGCACGAAGGCCGGGGCGACGAAGTTGGCCATGATGTTCACCGCCACGGTGACGATCAGGAACGCCAGGCAACCGAGTACCAGAAAGAAGGTGTTGGGAATCGAGGCAATGATCTCGGTCGGGCTCTCGATGATCCGGCCATTGATCTGAAATTGCGCACCGCACAGCAGGACGGTAATCGCAGCGAACACCAGAATATTCACCGGCAAACCCCAGAAGTTTCCTACCTTGATGGTCTTGCGGCACGGCGAAGAGCGGGCGAAGTCGCAGAAATTCAGAATCAGCGTGCCGTAGATCGCCAGCCACAACGCGCCGCCAGCAAAAATGTTGCGCCACATCTCGCCACCGGTCAGCGGTTCGCGGATCGACCAGGCGATGGTCGCGTCCGCCTGGAAGTACATCCACGCGGCGAGGGCGGCCACGGTCAGCAGAATCACCGGCCCGGCAAACGCTTCATAACGGCGAACCATCTCCATGCCATAGGCCAGAATCGCCAGCTGCACAAACCAGATCGCCACGAAGCACACCCAACCCAGCGTCGACAGGCCAAGAATCGAGTCGTGGTCGTACTCGGCGAAGCCCGGATGCACGGCAGTCAGCAGTACGCGGAAAACCACTGACGCCAGATACGTCTGAATCCCGAACCAGGCAATGGCGATTACTGCCCGGATCAGTGCAGGAATTTGCGCGCCGTGGATGCCGAAACTGATCCGGCTGATCACCGGAAACGGCACGCCGGTTTTCTGCCCCATGTAACCGGACAGGTTCATGAAGAAGTACACCAGCGCCGCGCCGATCCCCAGCGACAGCAGAATCTGCCAGCCACCCAGACCCAGGGCGTAGAGGCCGATGGCGAACGAGTAGTTGGCGATGTTGTGCACGTCATTCGTCCACAGGGCGAAGATGCTGTATTTGCCCCAGCGCCGACCTTCGGCCTTGGTCGGCGCGAGATCATTGTTGTGCAGGCGCGGACTGAGTTGTAACGGCTCGCTCAGACCGTCATGAGGTAACGGTTGAGCGGGGACAGAGGCGGGCAGATTCAGCGCGATGTTGTTGGAGAGACTTGTACGCATTCCGGCAGGCTCCTGATGTTCAAGGCTGCGATGACTGTGCATAAGCCGTCAGGCTCGACAAATCTTCGTCGCAGCAGTGAAAGCATCACTGGTTACGGGGCATCTGCAGCCTGTACGGGATAGGGCGCTTCAGGCTTGCGGATCGAAAGTGGTTTTATGTTTTGCAGTTTTGTATACAAAACATGCATGCACCAAAGCCAGATTTGTGCCAGTTGCGGATCTATAGGCGGCCGTGTTCATTTCGAAAAGTTATCGATGAGTGCTAAGTCTTTGAAATTGGCTGGTTAAAAATTGACCGTTCGAACAGGTATTTATTTTTGGCGGGGGATTTTGATGGCGGGCGGAGGCGAGGGGCTTTTGGCAGGGATGTAACTTTTCAGGGCGCTGAAAGTAAAAAGTGCACACATAAATGGCACCGATGGTGACATTCGTGTGTACACATTTCTGGGGTCGCTACAAATCCATGTAGGAGTGAGCCTGCTCGCGATAGCGGTGTATCAGCCAAAAAATTCATAGACTGAGACACCGCTATCGCGAGCAGGCTCACTCCTACAGGGGGAATCAGCGCGGCAGGGAGTTACGCTTTGCTGATGATATTCCCTGCATGCAACCCGCATTCTTTCTGCGTCGCCTCTTCCCACCACCAGCGACCTTCGCGCTCGTGCTGGTTCGGCAGCACCGGACGGGTGCATGGTTCGCAGCCGATGCTGATAAAGCCGCGTTCATGCAGGCTGTTGTACGGCAGTTCGAGCATGCGGATGTAACCCCAGATCTCTTCGCTGGTCATCTGCGCCAACGGGTTGAACTTGTACAACGTACGCTCCGGCGTGGAGAACGCCGTGTCGACTTCCATCACCGCCACAGCGCTACGCGTGCCCGGGCTCTGGTCGCGGCGCTGGCCGGTGGCCCAGGCTTTGACGCTGGACAGTTTGCGCCGCAGCGGTTCGATCTTGCGGATGCCGCAGCATTCGCCGTGGCCGTCCTTGTAGAAACTGAACAGGCCTTTTTCCTTCACGAACGGCTCCAGTTTCGTGTAGTCCGGCGACACCAGTTCGATGTCGATCTTATAGTGCTCGCGTACCTGATCGATGAAGCGGTAGGTCTCCGGGTGCAGACGGCCAGTGTCGAGGCTGAACACCTTGACGTTCTTGTTGAGCTTCCAGGCCATGTCCACCAGCACCACATCCTCGGCGCCACTGAAAGATATCCACAAGTCATCGCCGAACTCGGCAAACGCGAGTTTGAGAATGTCCTGGGCGGATTTGTTGGCATAGGTCGTGGCGAGTTCCACGACGTCGAACGTTGCACTCATCAGGGCGGCTTCCTACAGGTCGGTGGCGCTGGGCGCTCTATATGGGGCCGATGGTAACAAAAAGCTGCACGGCTCGGGGGCCTGCCGTGCGTTGCGCGTCTGCCTGTGAGTCGCTAGAGTTCGGCATCGCTCGACTCAAATAATCAATACAAACGGGAGTGTCTTGTGGAAATTGCTTGCCTGGATCTTGAAGGGGTGTTGGTGCCGGAAATCTGGATCGCCTTCGCCGAAAAAACCGGAATCGAATCCCTCAAGGCCACCACCCGGGACATTCCCGATTACGACGTGCTGATGAAGCAACGTTTGCGCATCCTCGATGAGCACGGTTTGAAGCTGTCGGACATTCAGGAAGTGATCGCCACACTGAAGCCGCTGGACGGCGCGGTGGAGTTCGTCAACTGGCTGCGCGAGCGCTTTCAGGTGGTGATTCTGTCGGATACGTTTTACGAGTTTTCACAGCCGCTGATGCGCCAGTTGGGCTTCCCGACCTTGCTTTGCCATCGTCTGATCACTGACGAAACCGGGCGGGTGACCAGCTATCAGTTGCGTCAGAAAGATCCCAAGCGCCAGTCGGTGCTGGCGTTCAAAAGCCTGTATTACCGGGTGATTGCAGCGGGGGATTCGTATAACGACACGACGATGCTGGGCGAGGCGGATGCGGGGATTCTGTTCCACGCGCCGGAGAATGTGATTCGCGAGTTCCCGCAGTTCCCCGCGGTGCACACCTTTGCCGAGTTGAAGCAGGAATTCCTTAAGGCCTCAAACCGCGACCTCAGCCTGTAAACCCAACCACCTGACGATCATTCCCACGCTCTGCGTGGGAATGCCTCAACGGACGTACCGCGTTCGGCTTTGGATGGGACGCGGAGCGTCCCGGGCTGCATTCCCACGCGGAGCGTGGGAACGATCATTACTCAGAGGTTTTGCAGGGTTTCGAGGAGGATTCTGACTTTGGTGATCGACTCCTGATACTCAGCCTGCCAATCCGAGTCAGCGACAATCCCGCCACCGCCCCAGCAACACACCTGCCCATCCTTGACCAACAGACTGCGAATCGCGATGGAGCTGTCCATCTCGCCGCGCACGTCAAGGTACAGCAACGAGCCGCAATACAACCCGCGCCGGGTCGGCTCCAGTTCATCGATGATCTGCATTGCACGAATCTTCGGCGCGCCGGTGATCGAGCCGCCGGGGAAACTGCCGGCAATCAAATCCAGTGCGTCGCGATCATCGGCCAGTTCACCGGTGACGCTACTGACCAGGTGATGCACGTTCGGATAGCTTTCCAGGCTGAACAACTCCGGCACCCGCACCGAACCGATGCGGCAAGTGCGGCCGAGGTCGTTGCGCAGCAGGTCGACGATCATCAGGTTTTCCGCACGATCCTTGGGGCTGGCCAGCAGTTCGGCGGCGTTCGCGGTATCTTCGGCTGGCGTCAGGCCACGGGGGCGAGTGCCTTTGATTGGCCGGGTTTCCACCTGACGCTGGCTGACTTTGACGAAGCGCTCTGGCGACAGGCTCAACACGGCGCCGCCATCGGGCAGGCTCTGGAAACCGGAGAACGGCGTTGGGCAGGCCTTGCGCAATGCGCAGTAAGCCAGCCATGGGTCGCCCTGGCACGAAGCGCGGAAGCGTTGGGCGAAGTTGACCTGATAGCAGTCGCCGGCCTGAATGTAATGCTGAATGCGTTCGAAGGCCTGACGGTAGTTGTCAGCCGAGAGATCGGCGGTCATTGGCTGGTTCAGTTTGAACGGCGCCATCAACTCGACAAGCGGCTGACTGAACAGCGCGATCAGCCGCTGTTTCTCGCTATCGATCACGGATGGATGAAACACCAGTTGACTGCTGGCCGTCTGGTGATCGCTGATCAGTGCCCAGGCGTACAGGCCAAAACGTGCATCCGGTAATTGCAGATCATCGCGGGCCTGGCTCGGCAGGTTTTCCAGATGGCGGCCGAAGTCGTAGCTCAGATAGCCGATCAAACCGCCGGCGAAGGGCAGGTCGAAACCCGTTGGCAAATCAGCTTCGCCGAGGCGATTCAGATTGTCGCGCAGACGCTGCAGGAAGTGATCGCCGCTTTCGTCCGGCATTACCGCCAGTTGTTCCAGCGGCCAGGCGCTGAGCAGGTCATAACGGCCACGGTCGGCACTCGGTCGGCCGCTGTCGAGCAGCACGGCGCCAGGCGCGTTGCGGATGGCCGCGAAATAGTCGGCGGGATTGGCGCGGTAGGGCAGCGGGTGTACGGAGCAGGTCAACATGGGCGGGGCAGATCGGCCGTTGAGGCGGGGAGGGGATTGTAGTCCTCTCTCGGCTGTCAGATCAAAATCAAAAGCCTA
>NZ_AKJR01000002.1:0-41290 GCF_000282235.1 Pseudomonas sp. GM24
GCTTCGTACTCGCGGGTCAGCAGCGCCGACTGGTCAGGGGCCGGCAAGGCCTGACGATCCAGCTTGCCGTTGGGGCTCAGTGGCAAGGCCGGCAAATGCACAAACACGGCAGGCACCATGTAATCCGGCAAGTGTTTGAGCAGTTGGCTACGCAGTTGATCGATGTCCAGCGGTTCGCCGCTGTAGTACGCCACCAGGCGCTGATCGCCCGGCACGTCTTCGCGAGCGAGCACGGCAGCTTCACGCACGCCGTCGATGTGCGCCAGATGCGCATGGATCTCGCCCAGTTCGATGCGCAGGCCACGGATCTTGACCTGATCGTCGTTGCGCCCCAGGTACTCGATATTGCCATCGGCGAGATACCGCGCGACGTCGCCGGTGCGGTACAAACGCACGCCTGGCTGATCATTGAACGGATCGTCGAGGAAGCGTTCGGCTGTCAGCTCAGGCCGATTCAGATAACCCCGCGCCACCTGCACACCGCCCAGATACATCTCGCCGACTACGCCGAATGGCACCGGTTGCTGATGAGCGTCGAGGATATACACACGGGTATTGCACAGCGGTTTGCCAATCGGCGGCGCGCCTTGCGGTACCGGCGAATCCGCCTCCAGCGTCCACACGGTGCTGTCGACGGTGGCTTCGGTCGGGCCATACACGTTGTGCAGGCGCACCTGCGGCAGACGCTCGCGGACGCTGCGCACCAACGCGGCGGTCAGCTCACCGCCACCACAGAACACATCGCTGAGGCTGCTGCACTCGCCGACCTCTGCCACTTCAAGGAATTGCTGCAACAGTGCCGGCACAAACTGCACGACGTTGACCTGTTGCTCACGAATCAGCTGCACCAGCGCCGCCGGATCACGATGATCGTCCGGGCCGACGAGCACCAGGCGCATGCCGCAGCTCAACGGCCAGAACAGCTCCCACACCGAGGCGTCGAAACTGAACGGGGTTTTCTGCAGCAGCGCGGCGCCGCTAGAAAGCGGGCACAGCCCGGCGCTCCAGTGCAGCAGATTGCCCAGGTTACGGTGCTCGACCATTACGCCTTTCGGCGTGCCGGTGGAGCCGGAGGTGTAAATCACATAGGCCAGATTCGCCGCGCTCAAGTCCGGCACCTGCGGATTGCTCTGCGCAAGGTCTTGCCAGTTGCACTCGTCGAAATCGACCAACACGCCGGCCCACTCGCCGATCAGCGCACGCGTCGGCGCATGCACCAGCACCGCGACGGGCGCGCTGTCCTCAAGCATGTAGGCCAGACGTTCGGCGGGATAACCGGGATCGAGCGGTACATAAGCGCCGCCGGCCTTGAGAATCGCCAGCAGACCGACCAACAACTGCGGCCCGCGCTCGACGCAGATCGCCACCCGCGAATCGCGATCGACACCGCACTGGCGCAGGTGATGGGCGAATTGGTTGGCGCGGCGGTTCAACTCGGCGTAACTCAAACGCAGCTCACCGGCGACCACGGCGTCAGCGTCTGGCGTGCGCAACACCTGCGCTTCGAAGCGGCCATGAACGGTCTGTTCGAGATCGTGGGCGACGGCGGTGGCGTTGAGATCGACCAGCAGGTGCTGACGCTCGTCGTCCGCCAACAACGCCACGTGTTCAAGCACCGCTTGATCGTTGCTGACCATCGCCTGCAACAGGCGCTGGAAGTAGCCGACGTACCGTTGAATAGTCGACTCATCGAACAAGGCAACGGCGTACTCCAGCACACCGCGAATCCCGCCCGGCGCCTCTGCCAGCGTCAGTGACAGATCGAATTTGGCAAAGTGGCTCGGCTCGGCGACGCTTTCCAGCGTCAGCTCGCCCAGACTCAGGCTGGCGCCATGGCCGCTGTCCCAACTGAACATCGCCTGGAACAACGGGCTGTGCGCCATGCTCCGCGCCGGTTTGGTGATTTCCACCACTTGTTCGAACGGCAGGTCCTGGTGCGCCTGCGCGTCCAGCGTCCGCGCCTTGACCCGCGCCAGCAGCGCTTCGCAGCTCAACTCGCCCGAGGTATCGATACGCAAGGCCAGGGTGTTGACGAACATGCCGATCAAGCCTTCGATCTCGGCGCGGGTACGGTTGGCGACCGGCGAACCGATGACCACTTCGGCTTGCCCGGACAAACGACTCAACAGACTCGCCCAGGCACTGAGCATGAGCATGTACATCGTCACGCCGTGACGCTGGGCCAAAGCCTTGAGTCCGGCGCTCAAGCGTTCATCGAGCACCACGTCGACGGTGTTGCCGGCGTAATCCTGCTGTGCCGGGCGCACGCGGTCGGTCGGCAGCGTCAACAGCGCCGGAGCGCCGGCCAGGGTCTGCTGCCAGTATTCACTTTGGCGCTGCAGCACCTCACCACTGAGCCAGCGCCGCTGCCACACCGCGTAATCGGTGTATTGCAGCGCCAGCGGTGGCAGTGGATCCGGCTGGCCATGACTGAAGGCCTGATACAACGCCATCAGTTCGCGGGTCAGAACGCCCATCGACCAGCCATCGGAGATGATGTGGTGCAGGGTCAGCAACAACACGTGATGATCGTCGGCGAGGCGCACCAACCGACCACGAATCAGCGCATCGTCCTGTAAGTCGAAGGGCCCCGAGGCTTCGCCCTGAATCAGCGCCTGCAAGGTTTCATCGGGTTGCGGGTGCTGGCGCAGGTCTTCAACGCGCAGCAGCAGCAGACCGCTGTCGACCGGGGTGATCAGCACTTGCGCCTCGTCATTGAACTGGGCAAAACGGCTGCGCAGGGTTTCATGCCGCGCGACGATGCGCGCCAAGGCCTGTTGCAGCGCTTGTTCATTCAATTGCCCACGCAGGCGCAGGCCGATGGGGATGTTGTACGCGGTGTTGGCGCCTTCCATTTGTGCGAGAAACCACAAGCGTTGCTGAGCGAACGACAGCGGCAAGGCGCCGTCACGGGCCACCGCGACAATCTCCGGTTGCGTGCTGCGCCCGGCCTGCGCCACCGCCTCGGCGACCGCTGCCAGTTCGGCGTTGGCAAACAGATCGCCCAGTGCTAGCTCCACGCCAAGGCGCTGGCGAACCTGGGACACCATGCGCATGGCCAACAGCGAATGGCCGCCGAGTTCAAAGAAATGATCCTGACGCCCTACTCGCTCGACCTGCAACACCTGCGCCCAGATCTGCGCCAAGGCGCTTTCCAGTTCGTTGTGCGGCGCCTCGTATTCGCGGGTGAACAGCGCCGCACGCTCAGGTTTCGGCAAGGCCTTGCGGTCGACCTTGCCATTGGCGGTCAACGGCAGTGCGTCGAGTCTGACGAAGGCCACCGGCACCATGTAATCCGGTAACTGGGTCAACAGGTGCGCGCGCAACTCGGCCACGGCCAGCGGTTCAACCTGACTCTGCTCGGTGAAATACGCCACCAGACGCGGTTGGCCGGGTTCATCTTCGCGGGCCAGCAGCACGGCTTCCTGAATGCCGGGCAACGAATTGAGGCGGGTTTCGATTTCGCCGAGTTCGATACGCACACCACGAATTTTCACCTGATCGTCGTTACGCCCCAGGTACTCGATCGTACCGTCGGCACGCCAGCGCGCGAGGTCGCCGCTGCGATACATGCGCGCATTCGGCACGGAACTGAACGGGTCATGCAGGAAGCGCTCGGCGCTCAGATCGGCACGGTTCAAATAACCGCGAGCGACCCCGGCTCCGCCAACATACAATTCGCCCATGACGCCAATCGGCACCGGACGCTGCTGTTCATCGAGCAGGTACACCGTGGCGTTGGCCACCGGTTTGCCGATGTGCAAGGCGTCGCCCGCCTCGATGCGTCCAGAGGTGGCGACCACGGTGGCTTCGGTCGGGCCGTAGTTGTTGATCACCTCGAATTGCTGGTTGCGGCTGAACTGGCGCAAGCGGTCGCCACCGATCAACAGCGTGCGCAGCGTCGGGTGTTCAAGGTTCTGGCTGAAGGCGTATTCGGCGACCGGTGTCGGCAGGAAACTCACGTCCAGTGGCTGCGCGCGCCACCACTCGAGCAACGCATCGATGTCCTCGCTGCCCTCGTGCGTCGGTGCCAGATGCAAAGTCGCGCCAGCACACAACGCCGGCCAGACTTCCCAGGCCATGGCGTCAAAACCGAACCCGGCAAGACTGGACGTAT
Source organism: Pseudomonas sp. GM24 (assembly GCF_000282235.1). Lineage (NCBI taxonomy): Bacteria > Pseudomonadati > Pseudomonadota > Gammaproteobacteria > Pseudomonadales > Pseudomonadaceae > Pseudomonas > Pseudomonas sp. GM24. The sequence goes on from NZ_AKJR01000002.1 coordinate 4,118, forward strand.
GGCGACCGGCGCACAGATCAAACTCGCTGCAATGCCAGTCGACCAGATTCGACAAGGTGCGGTGTTCGACCATCACGCCTTTGGGCAGGCCGGTGGAACCGGAGGTGTAGATCACGTAGGCCAGATGTGCGGTGGTCAGGCCCGGCACCTGCGGATCAAAGGTCTCGCTCAATGGCCAGGTGCGCGGGTCGAGATCGATCACCGGCACCGCCAGCGCCGGCAGGCGATCCCGCAGATTGTTTTGGATCAGCACGGCAACGGGGGCGCTGTCGCTGAGCAAGTAGTGCAGACGCTCGGCCGGGTGCGCCGGGTCGACCGGCACATAACCGGCGCCCGCCTTCAAAATGGCGACCAGCCCGACCAGCGTATCGAGGCCACGGCGGGCGACGATGGCGACGCGATCATCAGGCTTCACTCCCAGCGCAATCAAATGATGGGCCAGCGCGTTGGCATGCCGGTTGAGCTCGGCATAACTCAGTTGCTCACCGAGGTATTGCGCGGCCACGGCTTCGGGCCGCTGCACCACTTGCGCTTCGAAACGTTGGCCAATGGTCAACGTCGCCGGGAAGTCGGCGTGAGTGCCGTTGAACGCCAACAACAGCTGCTCGCGCTCCGCCGCCGGAAGAATCGGCAATTGGTTGAGCGCGGTATCGGGCGCCTGCTCCAGCGCCAGCACCAGACTTTCGAGGGCGCACTGCAGGTAATCGCAGATGCGCTGTGGATCGACCTCGGTGGTGGCCAGCAACGTCAGGCTGAAGGCATCGCCGAAATCATCGACGCTCAGGGTCAGCGGATAGTTGGTGCGTTCTTCGGAGCTGATCGTGCTGATGCCTTCCCAAGCGGCCAGGGTCTCGGCACTCGCCGTCGCCGCCGTGTGGCTGTGACGGTAATTGAGCAAGGCACTGAACAACGGCGTCGGCGCGACCACGCCGCTGCAACGCTGGGCCAGTGCCAGCGGCGCGTGCTCGTGGCGCATCAGCGTGGTCAGGCGTTTGTGCGTCGCCTCCACCGCCGCACGCACGCCCTGCGCATCGACATCGACGCGCAGCGGCAAGGTGTTGATGAAAATCCCCAGCGCCCGTTCGGTGGCTTCGGCGCCTTGCATACGGCCCATCAGCACCGTACCGAAGACCACATTCTGCTTGCTGGTGAGCACCGCCAGTACCTGCGCCCAGCCCAGATGAAACAGGCTCGCGGCACTCACGCCGAGCTGCCGCGCCTGCGCCCGCAGACGCTGACCGAGCAGCGGGTTGATCGGCTGGCTCAGCTCGGCGATACCGAGGCCGTCGCCCTGCACATCCTGCAAACCGTAGGGCAGCGTCGGCTCGGCGATATCAGCGAGCATGTCGCGGAAAAACGCCTCGTGCTCGGCTTCGCTGATGCCCAGCCGCGCCTGCGCCACGTAATTGCGAAACGGCACCGGCCGGCCGAGCGATTGATCCTCGCCGGTGAGGCAGGCGAGCAGTTCGTGACGCACCACATCGAGCGCCGAGTGATCCAGCGCCATGTGATGGAACAACAACGTCGCGACCACGCGCTGACCGGCCTCATCCCACGCGTAGGCCAGCCGCATCATCGGTGCGTGCTTGACGTCGAGACGGAAATGCCGCGCATCGAAACGCTCGTGCAATTGCTGCAGCACAGCGCTTTCGCCGTCGTGCACCACAACTTCTTCCATCGGCAACTGCGCCTGACGCCAGACCACTTGCAGCGGCACGTCCAGCCCTTCCCAATGCACGGCAGTGCGCAGGATGTCGTGGCGATCAATGACCTTTTGCAACGCCTGGGCGAAATCCTGCAAACGCTCACGACTGCTGAACGCAAAGTACGATTGCATGACGTACGGATCGCCCTGCTCGTTGCTCGCGTGGTGATAGAGAATGCCTTCCTGCAACGGCGCCAGTGGATAGATGTCCTGCACATTGGCGGCGCCGCCCGGTACCTCGGTAAGCAAGCGGTCGAGGGTCGACTGATCCACTTCAGCGAGGGTCACCATCGCTGGCGTGATGTGCGTGCTGCCGGGGAGAATGCCGTTGGCCGGAACATCGATCTGGCCGACGCGGGTGGCCGAGTACTGGCCGGCCTTGATCAGTTCAATCAGCGCCGGTTTGTGCTCGCGCAGCGCGGCCAGCAACGCCGGATCGCTCAACGCCTGCTTGTTGCCATTGACGCGCAATTGCTCATCGGTCACCGCCAACTGAATGTCTTTTGCCTTCAGGGTTGCCAACAGTTCGAGCACATTCACAGGACGATCTCCATTCTTTCCGTAATTGCGGCGTAGCCGGCCAGGGTCGGTTGTTCGAACAACGCCCTGACATCGGCTTCCATGCCTTCCTGACGCAACCGGCCGATCAGACTGACCGCCAGTAATGAGTGACCACCCAATTCAAAGAAGTGATCGTGGCGCCCTACCCGTTCGACGTTGAGCAGCTCGGCCCAGAGCCGTGCGAGGGTGATTTCCACTTCGCCGACCGGGGCTTCGTATTCGCGGGTTTTCAGCGATTGCTGATCCGGCGCCGGCAGTGCTTTGCGGTCGAGTTTGCCGTTGGGACTTAGCGGCAAAGCAGCGAGATGCACGAACACGGCGGGCACCATGTAGTCCGGCAAGTGCTCGAGCAAATGACTGCGCAGCAGGTCGATGTCCAAGCGCTCGCCGGTGTAATACGCGACCAGACGCTTGTCGCCCGGCACGTCTTCGCGGGCCAGCACCACGGCTTCCTGCACACCTTCGATCCGGGCCAGACGTGCCTGAATTTCGCCCAGTTCAATACGCAGACCGCGGATCTTCACCTGATCATCGTTACGCCCCAGGTACTCGATATTGTCGTCCGGCCGATACCGCGCGACGTCGCCGGTGCGGTACATGCGCCCACCAGGCTGGAACGGATCGTCGAGGAAGCGCTCGGCACTCAGCTCAGGCCGGTTCAGATACCCGCGCGCCACCTGCACACCAGCGATGTACAGCTCGCCGACTACGCCTTGCGGCACCGGCTGTTGTTGCGCATCGAGGATGTACATGCGGGTGTTGGCAATCGGTTTGCCGATTGGCGTGTTGTCCGGCGTCTGCTCGATGGAACCGGTGCAATCCCACGCGGTGACGTCGACGGCCGCTTCGGTCGGGCCATACAGGTTGTGCAAACCGCTGCCCGGCAGTTGCAGCTTGAAGCGCCGCACCAGACTGCCCGGCAACGCCTCACCGCTGCACATCACCTGGCGCACGCTGTCGCAGCGTGTGGTATCGCTGTTAGCGAGAAACACATCGAGCATCGATGGCACAAAGTGCAGCGTAGTGATGTGCTCGCGCTCGATCACTTCGCTCAGATACTGCGTATCCTTGTGCCCGCCGGGCTGCGCCATGACCAGTCGCGCGCCGGTCATCAGCGGCCAGAAGAACTCCCACACCGACACATCGAAACTGAACGGGGTTTTCTGCAGCACCGAATCGGCCGCCGTCAGCTGATAGGCGTCCTGCATCCATAGCAAGCGGTTGACCACACCGGCGTGTTCGTTGACCACGCCTTTCGGTTGGCCGGTCGAACCGGAGGTGTAGATCACGTACGCGCTGTGTTGAGGTGTCAGCGCCGGGATTTGCGGATTGTCGGCAGACAGCGATTGCCAAGTGATCTGGTCGAGATCGACCATCGCTGCCGAGATCTCACCCAGCAACGCACGGGTCGCGCCGTGCACCAGCACCACGGCTGGCGCGCTGTCCTCGAGCATGTAGGTCAGGCGCTCCGGCGGATAGGCCGGGTCCAGCGGCACATACGCGGCACCGGCCTTGTTGATCGCCAGCAGACCGATGACCATTTCCAGGCTGCGTTCGACGCAGATCGCCACCCGTGAATCCACTTGCACGCCGAGGCTGATCAAGTACCGGGCCAGGCGGTTGGCGCGCTCGTTCAGCTGCGTGTAGCTCAATGCCTGATCGCCGGCGACGACGGCCACAGCCTCTGGCGTACGTCGCACCTGCGCCTCGAACGAGCCGTGCAGCGTCTGCTGCAAATCGTAATCGACGTCGGTGGCGTTGAGGCCGAACAACAACGCCTGTCGCTCCTCGTCCGGCAACACCGTCAAACGATTCAACGGTTGCTGTGGTGTCTGCTCCAACGCCTCGGCCAGCGCAACCAGCGCGTTCTGCATGAACTGGCCGATGCGTGCTGCGCCGATGCGCGACGGGGTCATCACCGTCAGTTGGAAGCCACTGCCGAGATCGTCGACGTTGAGGGTCAACGGGTAATTGGTGCGCTCCTCGCCGGCCAGGGATTCGATGCCCTGCAAGGATTCACGCTTGGCGTTCTGACGGGCCTCACTGTCGCTATGCCGGTAGTTGAGCATTGCACTGAACAGCGGCGACGGCGCCGCGACACCGCTGCAACGCTGGGCCAGCGCCAGCGAAGCATGTTCGTGCGCCAACAGCGCACTGAGCCGCGCATGCGTGGCCTTGACCCCGGCGCGCACGTTGCTTTCGTCAACATCCACACGCAATGGCAAGGTGTTGATGAACATGCCCAACCCGCGATCCGCGCCCGCCCCGCCCTGCATCCGGCCAAGCAGCACGGTGCCAAAGACCACGCGTTCCTGACCGGACGTTGCCGCCAGCACCCGCGCCCAGGCGAGATGAAAAAGACTGGCGACACTGACACCGAGCAACCGCGCCTGACTGCGCAGTCGCTGCGCCACCACGGCGGGCAGCGGCTGGCAGACCTCCTCGATGTCATTACCGTCGCCATGCACATCGTGCAGGCCGAACGGCAGAGTCGGTTCGTCGATGTCGCCGAGCATTTCGCGGAAAAACACTTCGTGCTCTTGTTCGCTGACACCAAGACGAGTCTGCGCAACATAATTGCGGTACGGCACAGCGGCCACCGGCAGTTGCTCATCGCCCTGCAAAATCGCCTGCATTTCCGCGCTGACCACCGCCAGCGCGGTGTGGTCCATGGCGATGTGGTGGAACAACAGCATAGCGACGACGCGCTGATGTTCCGGATCGAGGGCATACACCAGACGCAACAGCGGTGCCTGACCCAAGTCCAGACGCCAGTGCCGCGCATCGAAGCGTGCCCGCAGTTGATCGATGGCTTCGCCCTGCGCAGGCTCCAGCGCCACGGCTTGAACCGGCAACTCCGCATGCCGCCAGACCACTTGCACCGGCGCCGGCAGGCCTTGCCAGACAATCGCAGTGCGCAGTATGTCGTGGCGGGTCATGACCTGGCGCAGCGCCGCCGCGAACGCTTGAACACGCTCGACGCTGTCGAACGCCAGACACGATTGCAGCAGGTACGGATCGCCTTTCACGGCGCTGAGGTGGTGATAAAGAATCCCTTCCTGCAACGGCGCCAGCGGATAAATGTCCTGCACGTTGGCAGCGCCACCCGGCACCGTGGCGACGATGCGTTCGATACTGGCCTGATCCAGTTGCACCAGCGGCAGCATGTCAGGGGTGATCTGTGTGCAATCGGCGGGAATCAGATTGTCCGGCACTGCAACCTCGCGGCCGCTGCCCACCGCCGCCGCCAGCGCGGCCAGAGTCGGTTGGCTGAACAGCACGCGCACGTCGGTGCTCAGATCGACCTGACGCATGCGTTCGATCAGCGTCACCGCCAGCAGGGAATGCCCGCCCATTTCGAAGAAGTTGTCGTGACGGCCGACCTGCTCGACATTGAGGACTTCGGACCAGATCTGTGCCAGCACGATTTCCACCGAACCTTGTGGCGCGGCATACTCGCGACTCAGCCACGCTGTTTGATCCGGCGCCGGCAACGCCTTGCGGTCGAGTTTGCCGTTGGCGGTCAGCGGCAGTGCTTGCAGGCGCACGTAAGCGGCAGGCACCAGAGCTTGCGGCAACTGCGCTTGCAGATGACTGCGCAAATCCTCGATGTCGACGCTCAGGCGTTCGGTAAACCAGGCCAGCAACTGGCCGTCGCGCACCAGCACCACGCAATCCTGCACGGCCGCGTGAGCGCTCAACGCCGCTTCGATTTCGCCCAGCTCGATGCGCACGCCGCGCAGTTTGATCTGATCATCGTTACGCCCCAGGTATTCGATGCTGCCGTCGGCGAGCCAGCGTGCGAGGTCGCCGGTGCGATACATACGCGCCTGCGGTTCGTCGCTGAACGGGTCGTCGAGGAAGCGTTCGGCAGTCAGCTCGGGCCGATGCAGATAACCACGCGCCACACCGGCACCGCCGACATACAACTCGCCTGCAACACCGACCGGTACGGGGCGCTGCTGGTCGTCGAGCAAATAAATCTTCGCGTTGGCCATCGGCTGACCGATGTGCAGCATCTGCCCGGCCTCGACCGCGCCGGAGGTGGCAACCACCGTCGCTTCAGTCGGGCCGTAGTTATTGATCACCGCGAAGGTCTGCTCGCGGGGGAACTGGCGCAGCTTGTCACCACCGATCAACAGCGTGCGCAAAGTCGGATGGCCGAGGTCGCGACTGAACGCATATTCGGCAACCGGTGTCGGCAGGAAACTCACCTGTAACGGCTGCGCGCACCACCATTCCAGCAACTCATCGAGGTGCTCGTTGCTCACCGACTCCGGCGGCAGGTGCAGGGTCGCGCCCACGCACAACGCCGGCCAGACCTCCCATGCCATGGCGTCGAAGCCGAAACCGGCGACACTCGACGTGTGGCTGCCGGCGCGCAGGTCAAAGGCCTCGCAGTGCCAGTGCACCAGGTTCTCCAGCGTCGCGTGTTCGACCATCACGCCCTTCGGTTGGCCGGTGGAGCCTGAGGTGTAGATCACGTAGGCAAGATGCGCCGGAGTCAACGCGGACAGTTGCGGATTGCTCTCGGACAACTGTTGCCAGGTGGGATTGTCCAGATCAATCAGCGGCACGGCGCCGAGCAAATCAACCGTCGCAGCCTGCGCCAGCACCGCCATCGGCACGCTGTCCTGCAACAGATAGGCGATGCGTTCCGCCGGATACGCTGGATCGACCGGCACATAACCGGCGCCGGCCTTGAGGATCGCCAGCAACGCGACGAGCATGTCCGGGCCACGGCGCAGACACACGGCAATGCGGTCATCGGGCTGCACGCCGAGCCCGAGCAAGTGATGGGCCAGGCGATTGGCGCGCTGATTGAGCTGCGCGTAGGTCAGGTGCTGCGCGCCCTGCACCACGGCCAGTGCATTCGGCTGCTGCTCAGCCTGAACCTCGACCAAGCGTTGAATCGTCGCGCCATGTGGATAGGCCGCTGAATGTTGGTTGAAGCCGACCAGCAAGTGTTCGTATTCCGCCACCGAAAGCACCGGCAAACGGTTGAGCGGACGCTGCGGCGTCTCTTCCAGTGCCGTCACCAGATGTTCCAGTGCGGTGTGCATGTAACTGCAAATCCGTTGCGCACCGATCTCTGCAACCGCCAGCACATCCAAGGCAAAACCTTCGCCCAGATCATCCACCGACAAGGTCAACGGATAATTGCTGCGCTCCTCACCGCCAAGCATGCGCACGCCCTGCCAGATGCCCTGGCCGTCGTGCGGCTGCTGCTCGGCGGCACTGTGTCGATAGTTGAGCAAGGCGCTGAACAACGGTGCGGAACCGCCCATTGCAGTGCAACGCTGGGCCAGCGCCAGTGACGCGTGTTCATGGCCGAGCAGCGCCGTCAGCCGCGCATGGATGGTTTTCACCCCGGCGCGCACGCCTTCAGCGAGATCGACGCGCAGCGGCAAGGTGTTGATGAATACCCCGAGCGTGCGGTCGGCACCCTCGCCGCCCTGCATGCGCCCCATCAACACCGTGCCGAACACCACGTCGCGGCGCCCGGAGACCACGCCCAACACCTGCGCCCAGGCCATGTGCATCAGGCTCGCCGGGCTGACGCCCAATTGCCTGGCCTGTTCCCGCAGGCGCCGATTGAGCGCGGCATCCACCGGGTGCAGCGCTTCTTCGATGCCGCGCCCGTCGCCCTGCACATCCTGCAGTCCGAACGGCAAGGTTGGCTCGTCGATATCGCCGAGCATCTCGCGGAAGAACGCTTCGTGCGCCTGCTCATCGGCGCCCAAGCGTGCCTGCGCCACGTAATTTCGGTAAGGCATCGGCCGTGTCAGCACGTCGACTTGATCGAACATCAACGCGTGCATTTCCCGACCGATCACGTCCATGGCGGTGTGGTCGAGAATCGAGTGATGGAACAACACGATGGCGACGACTTGCTGTTGCGCCGGATCCTCGGCGTAGACCATGCGGATCAGCGGCGCGAGGGTCAGATCGAGGCGGTAATGCCGCGCATCGAAGCGCGCGTGCAACTGTTCGAGAATATCGCCGTCCTGCGCATCCAGCGGCACCTGCTGCACAACCATCTGCGCCTCGCGCCAGACCACTTGCTGCGGGCTCGGCAAGCCTTCCCAGATCACGCTGGTGCGCAGAATGTCGTGGCGCGCGATGACCTGCTGCAAGTGTGCGGCGAAGGTCTGTAAACGTTCGAGACTGTCGAAAGCCAGACGCGATTGCAGCAGGTACGGATCGCCCTGTTCGGCGCTCAGATGGTGATAAAGAATGCCTTCCTGCAACGGTGCCAGCGGATAGATGTCCTGCACGTTGGCTGCGCCGCCCGGCACCGTGGCGACGATACGATCGATACTGGCCTGATCCAGTGAGGTCAGGGTCAGCATGTCCGGGGTAATGTGCGTGCAATCGGCTGGAATCAGATTGGCCGGCACTGCGATTTCCCGGCCACTGCCCAAGGCCTGCGCCAGCGCGGCCAGGCTCGGTTGATTGAACAGCACGCGCACATCGGCGCTCAGACCGGCCTGACGCATGCGTTCGATCAGGCTCACCGCCAACAGCGAATGGCCGCCGAGTTGGAAGAAGTTGTCGTGACGGCCGATCTGTTCGATGTTCAGAACGTCGGCCCAGATCTGCGCCAACGCTGTTTCGACCGGGCCTTGTGGTGCTTCGTATTCACGGCTGAGCCACGCATCCTGATCCGGCTCGGGCAAGGCCTTGCGGTCGAGTTTGCCGTGGGCGGTCAGCGGCAGGCTGGCTAGGCGTACGTATGCAGCCGGCACCAACGTGTCCGGCAGTCGGGCTTGCAGATGCTGGTGCAAGTCGCCGATTTCGACCGATTTGATTTCGGTGAACCAGGCGACCAGACGCCCGTCACGCACCAGCACCACGCATTCGCGAACCGCCTCGTGAGCACTCAGCGCCGCTTCGATTTCCCCGAGTTCTATACGCACGCCGCGCAGTTTCACCTGATCGTCGTTGCGTCCCAGGTATTCGATATTGCCGTCGTCCAGCCAGCGCGCAAGGTCACCGGTGCGGTACATCCGCGCGTGCGGCTCGTCGCTGAACGGGTCGTCGAGAAACTGTGCAGCCGTCAGTTCCGGGCGATTCAGATAACCGCGTGCAACCCCGGCGCCGCCGACATACAACTCGCCCTGCACACCGGTCGGCACGGGCTGTTGCTGACGGTCCAGCAGATAGATCTTGGCATTGGCAATCGGCCGGCCAATGTGCAGAACCCGTCCGGGTTCGATGCGCCCGGAAGTCGCGACCACCGTGGCTTCGGTCGGGCCGTAGTTATTGATCACAGCGAACGTCTGCTCACATGGGAACTGGCGCAACTTGTCGCCACCGATCAGCAGCGTGCGCAGGGTCGGATGGTCCAGCTCGCGACTGAATGCGTATTCGGCCACCGGGGTCGGCAGGAAACTCACTTGCAACGGCTGCGCACGCCACCACTCGAGCAATTCATCGAGGTGTTCGTTGCCGATTGAAGGCGGTGGCAGGTGCAAAGTCGCGCCGACGCACAACGCCGGCCAGACTTCCCAGGCCATGGCATCGAAACCGCAACCGGCGACGCTGGCGGTGTGGCTGCCGGCGTGCAGATCGAAGGCTTCGGCGTGCCAGTGCACGAGGTTTTCCAGAGTGCGGTGCTCGACCATCACGCCTTTCGGCTGCCCGGTAGAACCCGAGGTGTAGATCACGTAGGCCAGATTCGCCGGGGTCAACTTCGGCAGTTGCGGATTGTGGTCAGGCAAGTTCTGCCAGTCGCTGGCGTCCAGATCGATTACCGGCACCCTGCCGAGCAGGTCGCGCGTTGAGGCCTGCGCCAGCACCGCGATCGGGTCGCTGTCCTGCAACAAGTAAGCGATGCGCTCTGCCGGATAATCCGCATCGATCGGCACGTAACCGGCGCCGGCCTTGAGAATCGCCAGCAGTGCGACGAGCATGTCCGGGCCACGACGCAGGCACAGCGCGACACGGTCATCGACTTGCACGCCGAGGCCAATCAAGTGATGGGCGAGGCGATTGGCGCGCTGATTCAGTTCGCGGTAGCTGAGCTGTTGCTCGCCCTGCACCACCGCCAGCGCCTCGGGATGCGCCGCCACTTGTGCTTCGAACAGACGCGGCACTGTTTGTGCGGGCGGGTATTCACGACCGCTGATGTTGAAGCCGACCAGCACCCGTTGCCGCTCGCCCGGCGACACGATCGACAGCTGCTGCAACGGCGCCTGCGGCGTGTACTCCAGCGCCGTCACCAGACTGTGCAACGCGGTTTGCAAGAAATCGCAGACTCGCGCACCGTCCACCTGCGGCACGGCTTGCACGTTCAAGCGAAACCCCTCGCCGAGGTCGTCGACACTGACCACCAGCGGATAATTGCTGCGCTCGCGCGAGCTGAGAATCTGCACGCCATCCCACGCTACGGCGGCCGACTCGGGCGCACTGTGGCGGTAGTTGAGCAAGGTGCTGAACAGCGTCTGCGCACCGCCGACACCGCTGCAACGCTGGGCTAGCGCCAATGACGCCTGCTCATGGCCGAGCAACTGCGCCAGACGCGCATGCGTGGCACGCACGCCGTGTTCTACCGCATCAGCAGCGACGCTGACGCGTAACGGCAAGGTGTTGATGAACATGCCCAGCGCCCGATCTGCACCTTCTCCGCCCTGCATGCGCCCCAGTAATACGGTGCCGAACACCACGTCTTGCTGGCCGGAAACCTGCGCCAATACCTGAGCCCAGGCCTGATGCACCAGGCTGGCAACGCTGACACCCAGCCGCCGCGCCTGCTCGCGCAGACGTTGGCCGAGGCCGGCGTCCAGCTCGGCATGACTGTCGAGGATCGCGCTGCCGTCGCCGTGCACGTCCTGCAAACCGAAGGCCACGGTCGGCTCGTCAATGTCGGCGAGCATCTCGCGGAAGAAAGCTTCGTGGACCCGATCATCGGCGCCGAGCCGCGCCTGCGCGACAAAGTGGCGGTACTGCACCGGCAGCGGCAGATCGACGCTATGGCCGAGCATCACATCGCTCATTTCCGCGACCAGCACTTCCAGTGCGGTGTGGTCGAGGACGATATGGTGCATCAGGAGGATGCCGATCCAACGGTTGTGCGGCTGATCTTCGGTGTAGACAAAGCGCATCAGCGGCGCGCGATTGAGGTCCAGACGATAGTGGCGTGGATCGAAACGCGCCTGCATCTGCTCCAGCACGTCGCCGTCGAGTTCATCGGCATCAACGCGTTCCAGCGCCAGTGGTGCCTCACGCCAGACCACTTGTACCGCCTCTTCCAGCCCTTCCCAGACAATGCCGGTGCGCAGAATGTCATGGCGTTTGATCACGCCGTTCAAGGCGCGGACGAAGGTTTTGATCTGCGCCAGACCGTCGAAGGCAAATTGCGCCTGCAACACATACGGATCACCGGCGCTGGTGGCCAGATGGTGATAGAGAATCCCCGCCTGCAACGGCGCCAACCCATAGATGTCCTGCACATTGGCGATGCCGCCCGGCACAGTTGCAACGACACGATCGATCGCGGCCTGATCGAGATTGGCTAGCGGCAGCATCGCCGGAGTAATGCGCGTGCAACCCGGTTCGATCAGGTTGTCGGGAACGACGATGACCCGTTCGCTGCTCAAGGTCGCCGCCAGCGCTGCTACGCTCGGTTGACCGAACAACACGCGTACGTCGCAATGCAGATCCTGTTGGCGCATGCGTTCGATCAGCTTCACCGCCAACAGCGAATGGCCGCCGAGTTCGAAGAAATTGTCGTGGCGACCGACCTGCTCGACACCGAGTAACGTCTGCCAGAGTTCGGCAATCAGATTTTCCACGGCACCGACCGGCGCTTGGAAACCCCGTCGGGCAAACGCTTCGCTGTCCGGTGCCGGCAAGGCTTTGCGGTCGAGCTTGCCATTGGCGGTCAGCGGGAAATTCTCGAGACGCACGAAGGCGCTCGGCACCATGTACTCAGCCAGCGAAACCAGCAGTTGATCGCGCAATTGCGCCACATCCGGCGCGGCGCCTTCGTCGGCCAGCCAGTAGGCAACCAGACGCTGATCACCGGGGCTTTCCTCGCGGGCGATGACCACGGCTTCGCGCACGCCTTCGCAAGCGCACAGGCGTGCTTCGATTTCGCCCAGTTCGATGCGGAAACCGCGAATCTTCACCTGATCGTCATTGCGCCCAAGGTATTCGAGGCTGCCATCGGCGGCCCAGCGCGCGAGGTCACCGGTTTTATACAACCGCGCCTGGGCGTTTTCGCTGAACGGATCATTGATAAAACGCTCGGCGGTCAGTGCTTCGCGATTCAGATAACCGCGCGCCACACCCGCGCCACCGACGTACAACTCGCCAATCACGCCGGCAGGGACCGGTTCGCGCTGCGCATCGAGGACATAGAGTTGCAGGTCGGGAATGCGCACGCCAATCGGGCTGACGCCGAGCAACTGCGCGTCGGCAGCCTGCAACGGCCGATAGGTCACGTGCACCGTGGTTTCGGTGATGCCGTACATGTTCACCAGCCGCGTGCCGGCATTGCCGACCCGCGCATACCACGGCTTGAGCAAGCCCGGCTCCAGCGCTTCGCCGCCGAAAATCACTTCCCGCAACGAGTGTTGAAGCTGGCTGCGGCCCTGCGCGGCGATCAGTTGGCGGAATGCGCTCGGCGTCTGGTTGAGCACGGTCACGCCGGTTTCGCAGAGCAATGCGTAGCAGTCGTCCGGCGAGCGGCTGACGGCTTGCGGGATCAACAGCAATTGCCCGCCGAACGCCAGCGCGGCCCAGATTTCCCACACCGAGAAGTCGAAGGCGAAGGAATGGAACAGCACGCCGATGTCTTGCTGGTTGAACTGGAACCAGCCATCGGTGGCAGAAAACAGCCGCGCCACGTTGCGGTGCTCGACCATCACGCCTTTGGGCAGACCGGTGGAGCCGGAGGTGTAGATCACGTAAGCCAGATGCGCCGGGGTCAGTTCGGGGATCTGCGGATTGCTGTCGAGTTCGGCCTTGAGGTGGCCACTGTCGAGGTCGATCTGCGGTACATCAAGATCGGCCACACGATCGCGTGTCGCCGCCTGCATCAGCACCGCCACCGGTGCACTGTCCTGTAAGGTGAAGCTGATTCGGTCCAGCGGATAGGCCGGATCGATCGGCACATAACCGGCGCCCGCCTTGAGCACGCCAAGCAGACCGATGATCATTTGTGGGCCGCGCTCGACGCAGATGGCGACACGGTCGTCAGGGCGAATGTTCAGCGCCAGCAAATGGTGGGCGACCTGATTGGCGCGATGATTGAGTTCGCCGTAACTGAGCGTTTGCCCTTCGAAGATCAGCGCCGTAGCGTCCGGGCGGGCCTGTGCCCGGGCTTCGAATTGCTGGTGGATCAGCGGGGTGTCGGGGAACTGCGACAGCGGCAAATTGCTGTCGTGCAGCAGGTGTTCGCGTTCGCTGGCGGGGAGGATTTTCAGCTCTTGCAGCGCCACATCGGCACTGGATTGCAGGGCCGCCGCCAGACTCTCCAGCGCGGTGTTCAAATAAGCCGCCATGCGCTCGGCGCCCAGTGCTGCATCCGCCAGCGCGGTGATGCGCAAGTCCACACCGAGGTCATCAATGTTGATCGTTAGCGGATAGTTGGTCCGCTCGCGCGCACCGAGCACCTGCACACCGGGGGCAATGTCGACCACGTCAGCGACTTCTTCGACGCTGCTGTGCCGGTAGTTGAGAATCGCGCTGAACAGCGGCGTCGTCACCGCGACGGCGCTGCAGCGTTGGGCCAGGGCCAGCGAAGCTTGCTCGTGCGCCAGCAACGCCGTCAGGCGCTGATGGGTCGCCCGCACGCCGGCACGCACGCTTTGCGCACCGACATCAACGCGCAGCGGCAAGGTGTTGATGAACATCCCCAACGCCTGCTCACCGCCCTCGCCCGCGTCCATCCGCCCCAGCAATACGGTGCCGAACACCACCGCCGTGCGCCCCGACAATTGCCCCAGTACGCGCGCCAGCGCCAGGTGCGTCAGGCTCGCGACACTCACGCCCAACTGCCGCGCCTGCTCGCGCAACTGCCGGCTCAAGCGGCTGTCGAGCATCAACGCGGCTTCCTCGATGGCGTGGCCGTCGCCCTGCACATCCTGCAGACCGCAGGGCAGCGTCGGCTCGTCGATGTCGGCGAGCATGTCGCGGAAAAACGCCTCCTGCGCCGGTTCATTGCCGGCACTGCGCGCCTTGGCCAAGTGATCGCGATACGGCACCGGCGCGGCCACTTGCGCGGTCTGCCCGAGCAGGCAGGCCTGAATTTCCCGACGCAGTACATCCAGCGCCACGTGATCCATGATCATGTGATGAAACAGCAACAGCGCAACGACGCGACCCTGAGCAGGATCCTGCGCATAGACCATGCGCAGCAACGGCGCTTGCTGCATGTCGAGACGGAAGTGCTGCGGGTCGTGGCGTTCGAGCAGTTGCGTCAGCACATCGGCGCCGCTGTCGACACTGACTTCTTCACACACCAGCGGCGCCTCGCGCCAGACCACTTGCACCGCTTCGTCGAGGTATTCCCAAACGAACGAGGTGCGCAGAATGTCGTGACGTTTGACCACCCAACGCAGCGCGTCGGCGAAAGCGTCCAGCCGTTGCTGGCTGTCGAACACGAAGCGCGCTTGCGAGATGTAAGGGTCACCGGCAGCAGCCGAGAGATGGTGATAGAGCATGCCTTCCTGCAACGCGGACAACGGATAAATGTCCTGCACGTTGGCGGCGCCACCCGGCACCGTGGCGACGATGCGGTCAAGGGTGTCCTGCTGCAGATTCACCAGCGGCAGCATGTCCGGAGTGATGCGAAACGCAGGACTCAGCCAGTCGCCGCCGTGTTGGGCAACCAATTCCAGCAATTGCGCCTTGTGCGCCGCGAGGCTGTCCCACAACGCGTCATCCAGCGCGTCGTCGCTGCCCAGAATGACCAGGTCTTCATCTTCCTGTTGAAGGCGGATCGCATGGGTGGAAATAACAGCCATCAGTTCGCTGAAATGCATGAGGTAACCTGCTGTAAATACGGAAAAAAGGAGCGCGCAGCAGCGAGTCCGTGCACGCGGCGCGCAGCCTGGAAAAACTAAAACATCGGGGCGTGGGTGTCTGACATGGGAAGCGGGGACAAGCCGTCCTGCTCGCTGTTCGTCTCTGTAGGAGCTGCCGAAGGCTGCGATCTTTTGATTTTTCTTTTAAAAACAAGATCAACAGATCGCAGCCTTCGGCAGCTCCTACAGGGATTGTGGTCGCCGTCAGAGGCGGCGTTTGCGGTTGAGGCTCGGGATGGTGGTCTGGGCGATTTCGACCTGCTTGGCCTGCCGCGAGGTCTGTGCCGCCAGCGCGGCCAACGTCGGCTGGCTGAACAGCGTCCGCGCGTCGACATGCAGCCCGGCCAGACGCATGCGCGCCACCAGACTGACCGCCAACAGCGAATGCCCGCCCAGCTCGAAGAAGTTGTCGTACCGGCCCACCTGCTCGACCTTGAGCACCTGCGCCCAGATCTGCGCCAAGGCCGTTTCCACGTCACCCTCAGGTGCCTCGTAAGGACGGCTGAGCAGCGCCTCCGCCCCCGGTTCCGGCAAGGCCTTGCGGTCGATTTTGTCGTTAGGCGTCAACGGCAATGCGGCCAGCATCACGTAGGCACCGGGCACCATGAATTCCGGTAACTGCGCCAGTACATGCGCTCGCAAGGCCTCAAGCGTCGGTGCAGTCAGCCCGGTACGCACGCTGTAATACGCCACCAGTCGCTCATCGCGCACCAGCACCACGGCCTCGCGAATGGCCGGGTGTTCCAGCAGGCGCGCTTCAATCTCGCCCAGCTCAAGGCGCACCCCGCGCAGCTTGACCTGAAAGTCATTGCGACCGAGGAATTCGAGGTTGCCATCGGCGCCGTAACGCACCAGATCACCGGTGCGATACAAGCGATCAGCGGCCACGAACGGGCTGTCGATAAAGCGCTCGGCCTGCAATTGCGGCAGTCCCAAATAGCCCCGCGCCACGCCCACCCCGCCAATGTGCAAATGCCCGCTCACGCCAAGCGGCACCGGTTGATCGCAGGCGTCGAGCACATAGAGCCGCGTATTGCTCAGGGCTTTGCCGATCGGCACCAGCGTCGGCGGCACCGGTTCGCCGGGTTGCAGCGTCCAGCCACTGCTGTCGACCGTGGTTTCGGTCGGCCCATAGACGTTGTGCAGACGCACCCACGGCAGGCGTTCGCGCACTTGTCGGGCCAGGGCGACGGTCAATTCGCCGCCACCGTTAAGCACGTCGGTGAGGCTGGTGCACTGGCTGACATCGTCCTGTTCGATGAACTGCTGCAACAACGCCGGCACGAACTTGACCACGGTAATGTTCTGCTCGCGAATCACTCGCGTGACATAAGCCGAATCGCGGTTGCCATCGGCCCGCGCCAGCACCAGGCGCATGCCCGAGCAGAGCGGCCAGAAGATTTCCCATACCGAACTGTCGAAACTGTACGGCGCCTTTTGCAGCAACGCCCCGTGCTCAGTTGGCGGCGACAACCGCGAGCCCCAGTGCACCATGTTGCAGGCGCTGCGGTGCTCGATCATCACGCCCTTCGGCGTGCCGGTGGAGCCAGAGGTGTAGATCATGTAGGCCAGATTCGCCGCGCCGAGATCCGGCACCTGCGGGTTGTCGTGCGGCTGGTCCTGCCAGACGCCGAGGTCGAGATCGATCAGCGGCACGCCGGGTTCGCCGAGCAGATCGCGCGTCGCGGCATGCACCAGCAGCGCGACCGGTGCGCTGTCCTGCAACATGTAATTCAGCCGTTGCCGCGGGTAATCCGGATCGAGCGGCACATAAGCACCGCCCGCCTTGAGTATGCCCAGCAGGCCGATCACCAGTTCAGGCCCGCGCTCGACACAGATCGCGACCCGAGAATCCGGCTGTACGCCCAGCCCGCGCAGATGATGAGCCAAGCGGTTGGCCTGCTCGTTCAACTCGCCATAGGTCAAGCGTTGTTCGGCGAACTGCACGGCGATGGCATTGGGTTTGCGCTGCACCTGTTGTTCGAACAGTGTGTGAAGCGGCTGGTCCAGCGGGCAGTCGACCACCGTATCGTTGAACTCGATCAGCAGCCGTTGCAGTTCTTCCTGCGGTAACAGCAGCAGGCTATTCAGCGGCCGCTGAGGCTCGGTCTCCAGCGCCGCGACCAAGCCATTCAGGGCCGCTTGCACGTAAGCGCCAATCCGCTGCGCGCCGATGTTCGACAAGGTTCTGGTGGTCAGACGCAAGCCTGTGCCGAAGTCATCGACACTCAGGGTAAACGGGTAATTGGTGCGCTCCTCGTTGGCCAGGGTTTCGATGCCTTGCCAGGTTTGCCGGGAGGTTTTTTGCTCGACGTCATCGCTGTGCCGATAGTTGAGCAAGGCGCTGAACAGCGGCGCTGGCGCAGCAACGCCACTGCACCGCTGGGCCAGCGCCAGGGACGCATGTTCATGGGCGAGCAAAGCGGTCAGGCGCGCATGAGTGGATTTCACCGCTGCGCGCGCACCCTCGCCGACATCGACGCGCAGCGGCAAGGTGTTGATGAACACCCCCAACGCCCGGTCGGCACCCGCGCCGCCCTGCATGCGCCCCATCAACACTGTGCCGAACACCACGCTTTGCTGGCCGGATGTCGCCGCCAGCACCTGCGCCCAGGCGAGGTGAATCAGGCTGGCGACACTCACGCCGGCCAGACGTGCCTGCTGCTGCAAACGCTGATAGAGACCGGGCGCCACGGCTTGCTCGGCTTCTTCGATGTTGCTGCCATCGCCCTGCACATTCTGCAAAGCGAATGGCAAGGTCGGCTCGTCGATGTCGCCGAGCATCTGCCGGAAGAACGCTTCATGCTCCTGCTCGCTGACGCCGAATCGCGTCTGCGCCACATAGTTGCGGTACGGCACCGGTGCCGCCAGCGGTTCGCCGTGCCCGGACAGGCTGGCGTGAATTTCTTCGCGCATCGCCTCCAGCGCAATGTGATCCATCGCCAAATGATGGAACAGCAAGATGCCGACCACCCGGTTATGCGCCGGGTCTCGGGCATACATCAGGCGCAGCAGCGGCGCCTGACTGACATCGAGGCGATAACGCCGCGCGTCGAAGCGCTCGTGCAACTGATCGATGATTGCGCCGCCAGCAGGGTCAAGTTCGACTTCCTGCACCGGCAAAATGGCCTCGCGCCAAACGACCTGAACCGGTGACGTCAGCCCCTCCCAGACCACCGCCGTGCGCAGGATGTCGTGCCGCGCCATGACCTGACGCAGCGCAGCGGCGAAGGCCTCGACCCGCTCGAGGCTGTCGAATGCCAGCAGCGATTGCAGCAGATACGGATCGCCCTGCGCAGCGGTGATGTGGTGGTAGAGAATGCCTTCCTGCAACGGCGCCAAGGGGTAGATATCCTGCACATTGGCGGCACCACCCGGCACCGTCGCAACGATACGCTCGATCATCGCCTGATCCAGTTGCACCAGTGGCAACAGGTCCGGCGTGATGTGCGTGCAATCGGCGGCAATGCGGTTGGCCGGTACTTCGACTTCGCGGCCACTGCCCTCCGCCGCTGCCAGCGCCGCCAGGGTCGGTTGGCTGAACAGCACGCGAACATCGCTGCTCATGCCAATCTGACGCATGCGTTCGATCAGGCCCACAGCCAACAAGGAGTGGCCGCCCAGCTCGAAGAAATGGTCGTGACGCCCGACCCGTTCGACTTGCAAGACCTCGGCCCAGATCTGCGCCAAAGCGATTTCGACGTCACCTTGTGGCGCCTCGTATTGACGACGGATCAACGCGTCCGGCCCCGGCGCCGGCAAGGCCTGGCGATCGAGCTTGCCGTTGGCCGTCAGCGGCAAACTCGCCAGACGGACGTAAGCGGCGGGCAACAGGGCGGCCGGCAAACGCGCTGTCAGGTGCGCGTGCAGTTGCAGGATGTCCAGCGCTTCGCGCTCGGTGAACCATGCCAGCAGTTGACCGTCGCGCACCAGCACCACGGCTTCCTGCACCGCATCATGGCTGGCCAGTGCCGCTTCGATTTCGCCCAACTCGACGCGCACACCACGGACTTTCACCTGATCATCGTTGCGGCCGATGTACTCAAGGTTGCCGTCGGCACGCCAACGGGCAAGGTCGCCGGTGCGATACATGCGCGCATCCGGCTGCGCACTGAACGGGTCGTCGAGGAAGCGTTCTGCGGTCAATTCCGGGCGATTCAGATAGCCCCGGGCAACCCCGGCGCCGCCGACATACAGCTCGCCGATGATGCCAATCGGCACCGGGCGCTGCTGATCATCGAGCAGGTAAGCCGTGGCATTGCTCACCGGTTTGCCGATGTGCAACGCCTGCCCCGGAAGGATCAAACCTGAGGTGGCGACCACCGTGGCTTCGGTCGGGCCATAGTTGTTGATCACCGCAAAACTCTGCGCACGATTGAACTGGCGCAGACGATCACCGCCGATCAGCAAGGTGCGCAAGGTCGGGTGATCGAGTTGTTGGCTGAAGGCGTATTCGGCAATCGGCGTTGGCAAGAAGCTGACGTCCAGCGGCTGCGCCCGCCACCACGCCAGCAGCGCATCGATGTCTTCGTTGCCTTCGCTCGCGGGTGACAAATGCAACGTCGCCCCGGCACACAACGCCGGCCAGACCTCCCACGCCATCGCGTCAAAACCGAAGCCGGCCAGGCTCGACGTGTGCTGGCCAGGGCCGAGAGCGAATGCCGAGCAGTGCCAGTCGAGCAGATTGCCCAAGGTGCGGTGTTCAACCATCACGCCTTTGGGCAACCCGGTTGAGCCGGAGGTGTAAATCACATAGGCGAGGTGGCTGGTGTTCAACCCCGGCACGTCGGGATCGGTCACGTTGTCGAGCGACCATTCTCGGCGATCAAGCTCGATCACTGGCAGCGCTGTGGCGGGCAAGCGATCACGCACATCACTTTGCGTCAGCAGCGCCACCGGAGCGCTGTCGCCGAGCAAGTAACTCAGGCGCTCGGGCGGATGCGCCGGATCAATCGGCACATAAGCGGCGCCAGCCTTGAGAACCGCCAGCAGCCCGACCAGCGTTTCCAGGCCGCGGCGGGCAACGATTGCAACCCGGTCATCCGGCCGCACACCGAGGCCCAGCAGATGATGGGCCAACGCATTGGCTTGCCGGTTCAGCTCGGCATAACCAAGGATTCGTCCCTGACACGTCGCGACCACGGCGTCCGGTTGTTCGGCCACTCGCGATTCGAATCGCTGATGAATCAGTTGCCCTTGCGGATAACTGACGCGAGTGTCGTTCCACTGATTGAGCCGGGCCAGTTCTGCCGGGCTATTAAGGTTGAAATCGGCGATTGCCAGTTCCGGACACTCCAGCCCTTGCTCCAGTATCAGCAACAAGCGCTCGGTCAACGCCGCGATCTCGTCAGCCGTGAAATAGGCCGGCGAATACACCAGATGCAACCAGGCCTTGTCGTTGTAACGGTTGCTGCGCAGGTGAATGGCCAGCGGTGTCGCCTCGTGCTGGTTGGAGACTTTGACCACGTGCCCCGGCGCCTCAGCGTAACGGTAGTCATGGTCGTCCTGCTCGTAGGACACCGACAGCTCGAACAGTTGCGAGCGATCTTCGCGTAACAGACCCAGCGCACGGTTCATCTCGCTCAGCGGATAGCGTTGATGGCGGAAGTCCTGTTTGAGGCCATCGCCGATCGCCTTGATCAAGTCAGCGAATGACAGCTCACGGCCAAAGCCCATGCGCATCGCACTGACCTGGGTGAACAAGCCCAAGGTGCTTTTGAAACGGGCACCGGAGCGATTGAGAATCGGCAAGCCGACAACCCACTCATCACGCTGGGCGGTACGACTGAAATACACGTGCAGCGCCGCCAACAATACGTGAAAGGCCGAACCGCCGAGGTGTCGCGCGGTGTCTTTCATGCGCTCGTGCAGCAGGGCCGGAAAAGCCTCGACGTGGATGCAACTCGGCGCCGCTTCAGGGTCAAGGGGTTCGCGATGACGGGGAATCAACAAGGGTTCGGGAAGGCTGCGGTATTTGTCCAGCCAGTAGCGCTGATCGAGTTCATAGCGTGATGACTGATGATAGCGCGCGTCATCTTCGATAAAGGCGACATAGGACTGTGCCGCCACATCTGGACGCTCGCCACGGGACAACGCGCTGTAAATGTCGCCCACCGATTTGAACAGCAGACCAAAACCCCAACCATCGATAATCAAATGGTGGGCCTGCGCCGCCAGCCAGTGGCGGTGCTGATCGAGGCGAATGAGACAGAAGCGGAACAGCGCTTGCCCGCTCATCACATAAGCCTGGGCCATTTGCTCTTCGACCAGCGCCCGAGCCGCCGACTGGGGATCGGGGTGCCCGCTGAAATCAAACAGCGGCATGGGCACCGGCAACGTCTGTGCAAACCCTTGCAACGGCAGCCCGTCGTGACCGATGTCCGCCAGCAGCACAATGCGCAAGGCGTCGTTCGCCGCAACCAGGCATTCAAGCGCCGATTGCAGCAATGCCGGATCCAACGGCCCGCTCAGTTCGACGTAACCGCCAATGTTATACAGCGGCGAATCACCGCGGCTTAGCTGGTCCAGCCAGATATCCCGCTGAGCGGCAGTCAGCGCGAATGTCTCGACAGGCACGGACAGATCGTCCGCCACGTTGGCAGAAGTAGGCTGCATAAGGTCCTTCTCATGAAATTTTGCCGGTATTCAAGCATCGGCCCCGCCACCGACATGACACCTGAAACCCGGACAACCACCACCCTGGTACGCGCTATGGGCGTGGTTATCGCAGGCACTGTCTAAAAATTCGGAGAGGAAAGACTGAAAAGTTTGTAGGAAAAAAACCACATACCAGCGCCGCCATTTACCCGAGCGCTGCCGATCAGAATTCATCATCGCCCGGTTTCCGGGGCTTGAGCGTGACTGAACAGTCACTCTCGCCGTTACGCCGGCGTTCAACAGCGTCAGAACCCCGGCGCCAATATTCAGAAATAGTGGCACTTTGTGTCCCTGTTTTCCCCTACAGACGTAGGACAAATCCATAGGCTTAAATCCCGCTCCAGATCATGTTCAAGGAGAAATGACTGCGTGGGCGGCTTTTACAGAGACGGCAGACGATTCAGTGATGGCTCTGAACCAGGGATGAAGGATATGAATCTGACCGGCAGCATTCGTAATATGGAAAACCCGCACTTCTACTGGCAACTGGGTGAGTTGATTGCCAGCACCGGCGATGATCACTTCGCCACGAACATGTTCCAGTTGGTCGACACGCTGGTGCCGGTCAACCGGGTAGATCTCAGTGAGTGGACGCTGGATGAGCGTCAGGCCAGCGTGGTCGACATCAAACCGTTGGGCAGCGCCGGTTTGGCGCAGACCTGTGCCGCGTCCGATCCGCTGGAGAGCCCCGACGATCATCCGCTGCTGCAGAAGATGATCGAGATGAACGACTCGCTGCTGATTCAACTGAAAGCCTCGCTCCAGCCTCGCCATCCGCAACACAGCGCACATCAATGCAATCTGGTTTCGCGCACGTCCAATCGCCGTTGCGTGATCTCGTTTTACCGACCGCATACCCAACGGGTGTTTTCCCTGCCGGAACTGTCGTTTCTCAAGCGCCTGTCCGACACCTTGCTGCCACTGATCGAACGCCACGCGCAGATCAGCCGGCAAATCCTCGCCAGACAACCGCGCCAGCCCCTGGCCGAACTGGATCAGGCACCGTTGGCGCAGGTGTTCGATGAACGCCTGGCGATCAGCGACATCGCCCTGTCAGTGCGCGAAAAAGAAGTCTGTCTGGGCCTGTTGACCGGCGGCACCGTGCCGCAAATGGCCGAACAACTGCGAGTCAAAAACAGCTCGATCGAGACATATCTGAAACGCGCCACGGCCAAACTCGGCGTCAGTGGTCGTCATGGTCTGGCGAAATGGATGGCCGGGGCCTGAGCACAACGCTCTTTTATTGCATGAGGCAGTTCGATGTTGACGTTGCGACTTTCCCTGCTGTCCATGGCGATACTGATGGGCGGTTGTTCATTGATTCCCGAGTACCAGCGCCCCGCTTCACCCACTGCCGCGCAGTATCCCGCAGCCACGCAGCCAGCCACGAGCAGCGAGGACTGGCGCACGCTGTTCACTGATCCGGCGCTGCAACAGTTGATCGAAAGCGCGCTGGTCAACAACCGCGACCTGCGCGTGGCGGCACTCAACGTCGAAGCGTTCCAGGCGCAGTACCGCATTCAGCGCGCCGACCTGCTCCCGGCGGTGTCGGCCAACGCCAATGAGTTACGCCAGCGGATGCCGCCGAGCGTGACCCAGGGCAAAGCGCTGATCAATTCGACGTACTCGGTCAACCTCGGCATCAGCGCTTATGAGCTGGACTTCTTCGGTCGCGTGCGCAGCCTCAGCGAGGAGGCCTTGCAGACCTGGCTCTCGACTGAAGAAGCGCGGCGCAGTGCCGAGCTGAGCCTGGTGGCCAACGTCGCCAACGCCTACCTGACCTGGCGCGCCGATCAGGAGTTGCTGGAGCTGACCCGCGACACCCTCGCCGCCGATGAACAGAGCCTGCACCTGACCACCCGTAATCGCGAGGCCGGCAAATCGTCGGCGCTGGAACAGGCGCAAGCGAAGACCAGCGTCGACAGCTCTCGGGCCAATCTGGCGCGCTACCAGCGTCAGGTCGCCCAGGACTTGAACAGCCTGACCTTGCTCGTTGGCGCGCCGGTGCCAGTGACCCTGCCCGCCCGTCCGCTGGCCAGCGATCTGGTGCAACAACTGCCCGCCGGGTTGCCCTCGGATCTGCTGCAGCGTCGGCCGGACATCCTTCAGGCGGAGTACAAACTGAAAGCGGCCAACGCCAATATCGGAGCGGCGCGGGCGGCGTTTTTCCCCAGTGTCAGCCTGACGGCGAATGCCGGCACGTCGAGTCGCGATCTGTCCGGACTGTTCGGCGGCGGCTCTGGCGCCTGGACCTTTCAGCCGCAGATCAACCTGCCGATTTTCAACGCCGGCAGCCTGCGCGCCAGCCTGGATTATTCGAAATTACAGAAAGATGTGGCGGTGGCCGAATACGAAAAGTCGATTCAAACCGCGTTTCAGGAAGTCGCCGACGGTCTCGCCGCGCGCAGCACCTATCAGCAACAATTGCAGGCGCAGCGGGATCTCGTCGCAGCCACGCAGACGTATTACAACCTGGCGCAGAACCGCTATCAGAATGGCGTCGACAGCAGCCTGACGTTCCTCGATGCGCAGCGTTCGCTGTTCAGTTCGCAGCAAGGCCTGATCACCGATCGCCTCGCGCAACTGGTCGCCGAGGTCAACCTTTACACCGCGCTGGGCGGGGGCTGGAGCGCCGCTGAATCACGCGTGCAGTAAGCTGTGGTCACTTTTTCTTACACCTTTTGTCGCTCGATCCTGCGCCATGCGGCGATCCGTGGCCGGCCTCTGCCTTCAGTTTGGTATCATGCGCCGCTTTTACGGTTAACCCCCCGCCAGTCCTGCTGACTGACGGGCTGCAAAAGGCGGTATTAGATGACGGCTTTGTTGACTCGCCGCAAGGTGCTTGCGGGAATGGGCGTGCTCGGGCTAGGCCTGCTCGCCGGCTGCGACACCCGTGGCCAACTGTCGTACAAGTACGGCAAGGATCTGAGTAACAAGATCATGGGGCGCACCTTCAAACTGAAGAACACCGATGGCGAAACCATGACGCTGTCGAGCTTTCGCGGCATGATGCCGATGGTCTTCTTCGGCTTCACCCAGTGCCCGGCAGTCTGCCCGACCACCCTCGCCCGCGCGGCGAAAATCAAAAAGCTGATGGGCGCCGATGGCGATCGCTTGCAGGTGATTTTCATCACCCTCGATCCCGAGCGCGACACCCCGGAAATCCTCGACGCCTACATGAAAGCCTTCGACCCGACGTTCGTTGCGCTGTACGGCACGCTTGAGGAAACCGCGGCCACAGCCAAGGAATTCGACGTGTTCTACGAGAAAGTCCCGGCCGGCGACACCTATACCATCTCGCACACTGCCACCAGTTACGTTTACGACTCCAACGGCGGCTTGCGCCTGGGTCTGTCCACGTCGCTTTCGGCAGAACAATGTACGGAAGATTTGCTTACTGTTATGGAGGTTTGCTGATGCAACCTGTTCTGAACCACCTCAAACGCGCTGTCATCGGTTTTTCTTTGCTGGGTCTGGCATTCCAGGCGACCGCAGCGACCAAAGTCGACGATGCCTGGGTCCGTGCCACCGTGCCGACCCAGTCCGCCAGCGGCGCGTTCATGACCCTCACCGCCGACAGCGACAGCAAGTTGCTCAGCGTCGCGACGCCAGCGGCCAAAGACGTGCAGATCCACGAAATGACCATGAAGAACGACGTCATGAGCATGGGCCCGGTGAAGTTTGTCGAGCTGCCGGCCGGCAAAGCCGTCAAGCTTGATCCGAACGGCTACCACGTGATGCTGATGGGCCTGACCGCTCAGTTGAAGGAAGGCGAAACTGTGCCGCTGACCCTGATCGTGGAAAACGCCAAGGGTGATAAAGAAACCCTCGAGGTTAAAGCGCCGGTTCGCGCGCTGACCAACATGGAAGGTCACGATCACAGCAAAATGCATTGATCTGACTGAGCAGCAATAAAAAAGGGGCGGCCTGATCGATGATCAGGCCGCCCCTTTTTTGTTTTTGCTGTGCGCCACATTAATGCCTGCGGGCCAATGCCTTGCGTACGCTTTCCCGTGACATCCCCGAGCCGGAACGGGTCACGGCTTTATCTACGGGCGCCTTGGCCAACTGTTTCTTGCGCTTTTCCACCTCACGCCACTGGTAACCAAGATATCCGCCTGCCACCACAATCCCCAGCCAACCGAACACCGAACTGACGAAGAACCACAACCCGAGGGTGATCCACACGGTTTTCGAGGTGAATAACTTCAAGCTGTTATCGGCAGGCACCGGTTCAACCGGTTCAACCGCTGCCTGCTGCGTCACCGGTACTCTATGCACCCCATCCAGATCAAAGCGCAAAGCGAAGTCCGCCCCGGCCACCGGAACATCTAGCTGATTGCCTTCAGCACGATGCACCCGAATTTCGCCATCGACGAGCGACGTGGAGCTGAAACTGATCCGGGTTTCATAGCGAATCTCGCCGTTGACCTGGGTCACGATCGTTCGTTTTTGGTCAATGGGGGTGTCGCGCATATCGATTCCTTGAGCGTTCCACGTCGGACGACGTGCGAAGGGATAATCCGTTGGGCTCGAATGCTACTGAGTGGCTATTACGCTGTCCAGAAAGTGTGCTTTTAAGCTACTGACCTAGGCGAAATCCTCCGGCATGAGTCTGTTCGAGGCTACCAGCCATGATGGAAAGCGTGCTTTACATCGGATAAATCTTCGGCGACCATGTAAAGGGTCTTTTACATAGGAAGTAAAGAATGAACCGGTACTACCTCGAATTGGGCGCAGCATTAATCATCTACATGCTGGTCCTGACAGCCTCATTGATTGCCTCGCAATACCTGATGGACGCCCCCATCGTGCTGCGCTCGGCCGTCGCACTGACGCCGATCGTTCCGGCGGGACTGATGTGCTGGGCCATCGTGCGCAATATGCGGCGCATGGATGAAATGCATCTGCGCATCCAGTTCGAAGCCTTGGGTTTTGCCTTTGCCGCCTCGGCACTGCTGACGTTCAGCTACGGTTTTCTGGAAAACGTCGGCGCTCCGCACGTTCCGTGGACGTGCGTGTGGCCGGTGATGGGTCTGATGTGGATTGTAGGTCTGCACATTGCGCGACGCCGTTACCAATGAAAAACCGCCTCAAGGAATTGCGCGCCGAGCGCAAATGGTCGCAGGTCGATCTGGCTGAACGCCTGAGCGTGTCGCGTCAGACGATTAACGCTATAGAAAACGAACGCTACGACCCGAGTCTGCCACTGGCCTTTCAGATTGCCCGGGCGTTCGAAATGCCATTGGAAGATATCTTCGACGACAGTAAAACCTGACCTGCACCCACACGGAAAACAATTCCAATGCAAACGCAGCGACGGGCCATTAATGGGCAACGCATACCAAAAGCGGCGAAATGCTAAGCCGTCGCCGTTTCAACGTCACGCGAGATGGATCTGGCAACCATTTGCCGGGCCGCATCCACTTTTCCCAGCGTGTCTATATGCGCGTGGAGTGCAGGAATCACCCGCGCCCGTCGTCTTGATCTTAGCAGCGTCGCAAGCCCCCAACACAACAGGGATGGAACGACACACTGAATTCCGTAGTAAAACGAGAAGCCCAGCGCTGGTAACAATGAAAGTATTATCCACTCCGTCCAAATGGAGGTACCAATCACATGATCAAAGAGCAATTCACCTCGCATCGGAAAGTCATTCGTTCCCAGATCATGATTGTGTATCAACACAACAACCCGGCTGTGCGTGACGGGATTCGAGGCATAAAACACTGATAACCGATGCCCCTCTCGGACTTTGAAATCAGCCACGCCGAAGCTCAGGCAAATGGGGTCTTTTTCCTTCGTTCTGATCCAGCAGTCACCTTCCTCCCGCTGATCCTTGGGCAGCTTTAATGACTTGCGGCTGACTACCTGCCCATGCCTGACTTCAAAATGGACACGGGTCCGCCCACAAATAAACGCTTTCATCAATACTTCCCTGACCTATGGCTATGCAGGCCTTTCAAACACTGCGCGCCAGCAATCGACTGACATTGCGAAGCGAGTCTTCCCGCACGTAACGCTTGCCCAGCTTTTCCATGTGCAGGCCCAGATCATTGATCAACAATGCCTTGCCCTTGGCCTCCTTGGCTTTGAGCAGGAAATAGACAACAAAACCCGTCGGCGCACCCCACCAGCCAAAAACTCCGGACGCCATCGTTGAAGTTGCGATGCAAAGCAGAAACGGAACGGGGCTCGCACTGCCGTGGAGCATTTCCCTATACAGCCCCTTCGCGTCCGAAAGCTCGGTGAATTGTGAATCGTTGTGATTGAACACGCAGACCGCACGCTTGAGCGCGCCACCCGGCAGACATGCATAGAGCACCGAAATCTTGTCCCCTCGATTGACCTGCAATTTTTTACCGTAGACATCCAGCGGTATTTCGCCGTCCGGTGTCCGTACCCAATAACGATCCTGACGAATACCGTCAGCGCTCAAACCGTGCTCATGACGAACCATCAGACCGCTGAAATCAGCGAACTCGACGACGATGGTGCCCCGGGTGAATGTTTGCATGGCTGATGTGGGTTCCGCTCATTTTCTCGCTGCCCACCACTTCACCGCTCAACACAGTGAAATCAACGGTTATATCGTCATGGGTGAACTAGTGCATTGGGGGTTCGTGATGCGTCGGTCAACGTTCGGGATAGAAATCCATAGGCCGCGAATGCTACTAAGTGGCCATCTCCCTGTCCAGAACGCCCCGCCCCCCTCATTATTAATCGCCCACTTAGCTCCCCGCCCCACCATGCGCCTCTTCAAAGAAGTAATCCTTCCAACTGTCGGCCTTGTTCTTCAGCACGCCCAGCTCCTGCAATTTCTCGGCGTAGATGAACGTACGCTGCGGCACCACAGTGAAATCGATTTCCGGATCCTTGACGATTTGCTCGACCAGAGCCAGCGGCAGTTTCGACTGCTCGACACGAATGTACGCCTGAGCCGCCGCCGGCTTATCAGCCTTGATGATCTTCTCGGCCTCGGCCAACGCGTCATAGAACGCCTTGTAGGTTTTCGGGTTTTCGTCGTGGAATTTTTCTGTGGTGTAGAGCACGTTGAACGTCGCCTGCCCACCGAGCACATCATAAGAGCTCAGCACTTTGTGCACGTTGGGATTCTGCAGGGCCTGGTACTGGAACGGCGGGCTGGAGAAGTGCGAGTTGATTTCCGAGCCGCCGGCGATCAGCGCGGCCGTCGCATCGGGGTGCGGCAGGCTGACTGAAATGTCGTCGAATTTCTTGTACTGCGCGTCACCGAACTCCTTGGCGGTTTCGATCTGCAAAGTGCGCGACTGGAAGCCGACGCCGGCGGCCGGCACGGCAATCCGGTCCTTGTCGGTGAAGTCCTTGAGCGTTTTGATGTTCGGATTGTTGGTCAGCAGATAGTTGGGCATCGAGCCCAGTGCGGCGATGGCTTTGACATTCTGTTTACCCTTGGTGCGATCCCACACGGTGAGCATTGGCGGCACGCCGGCGGAAACCACGTCGAGCGATCCGGTGAGCAACGCTTCGTTCATCGCGGTGGCGCCGGAGATGCTGTTCCAGTCGACCTTGATGTCGAGGCCCTGTTCCTTACCGTGTTTTTCGATGAGGTTCTGATCGCGCACCACATCGAGAATCAGGTAACCGATGCCGAATTGCTGGGCGATGCTGATCTTGCCTTCGGCCTGAGCGCCGGTGCTGAACAACGCACTCGCGACCAGAGAAGCGGCCAACAGAGTCAGTGCGGGACGTTTGAACGGTGTGGCCATGACAACCTCGCAGCATGGGGGTGGTTTGCTGAAAGGCCTGACTTTATCGCTATAAAAAATAGAAATTAAATATCTTTATCGCATATCGATAGCACGGGTTGTTGAGCGAAATCGGGCTGCGCGCTTTTGATTGTGAGGTTTAAAACGATCGCAGCGTTGCACAGCTCCTACATTGGATGCCGGTGATGGTTAGGCACCTTAAACAGCCTGAAACAATAAATCCGTCGGCAGCAATATCGCCAATGGTCGTGCAACACGAGGGCCGGTCAGGCCTGCGGACGCACCATCACCTTGATTAGCCCGCACGCCAGCGCATCAGCTGAGCGTTTAAAAGGGCGATCAGACAGCCCACCCTTGGTATCATCGCGCACACTTTTATGACGATTTAATGGCTGGAAGGTCTTTTTTGTGAGTGCTCTTTTTAACCGGTTGCGGCAGCCGCATGCCCGCCTCTTTTCGCTGATTGTTCTGGTGCTGGTGGTGCCGGTGTGCCTGCGTGCGGCGCTGGGCTGGTCGGCGCCGTTGGGCTATTTATCGGATCTGGCCATTGGCAGCCTGTTGGTGGTGTTGCTGCATCGCCGGGCGTGGTGGCTGGCCTTGCCGGTGCTGCTGTTCTGGGCCTTGCTGGCGGTGGCGACCGCTGAACTGGTCAGCGCCGTCGGGCGTCTGCCGACACCTTCCGACATTCATTACCTGATCGATCCGCAGTTCGTGGAAAATTCCACCGGTGGCGGCCTGGCCCATCCTGCACTGGGCATCACTTTGCTGCTGGCTCTGGTGTTCTGGCTGCTGACCCAATTTGCCGGCCGTGGCATGCCGCGCCCGCCCCTGCCCCGCGCAGCCTGGAGCGCGCCACTGCTATTGTTCGCCGCGCACTGGGGTGCGCAAAACCTGTGGCCGAGCGAAGCCGATCCGTGGCGCCAGTACAACCTGCCACACCAGTTGCTGGCCAGCGAGGCCGCTGATCTGCAGATCCAGGCCGAGGAGTGGCTGGACGGTGACGTCGAAGAACCCGCGCCGGCCATGGCCGGACTCACCGACGTCGACCTCAACGGGCAGAAATTGCTGGCCGCGCCGGGGCAAGCGCGCAACGTACTGATCATCGCGCTGGAAGGCATTCCCGGCGCCTATATCCGCGCCAACCGCGAGGCGATCAGCAGCCATTATCAGGAAGACCTGATGCCCAACCTCAGCCGCTGGGCCGAGCGCGGCATGAACACCCCGGATTACGTGCTGCACACACACCAGACCATTCGCGGTCTGTACGCGATGCTCTGCGGCGATTACGACAAGCTCAACAACGGCACGCCCAAAGGCGTGGAAATGCTCACCCTCAACGAGCGCAATCAGGCCTGCCTGCCGGCGCAACTGCGAGATCACGGCTTCAGCACTCACTACTTGCAAGGTGCCGGGCTGCGTTTCATGGCCAAAGACAAGATCATGCCGCACATCGGTTTCGATGCGACGCACGGTCTGGAGTGGTTCACCAACAGCAACTATCTGGAGTTCCCGTGGGGCAAGGATGACAAGGCATTTTTCGAAGGCGCGCTGGACTATGTCGGCCAACTGAAAAAGCAGAAAAAACCCTGGATGCTGACATTGCTGACCGTGGGCACGCATCAGCCCTACTCTGCCCCAGAAGAATACCTGGAGCGCTACGAAACGCCGAAACAGGCCGCCGTCGGTTATCTCGACGATGCGCTGGAGCAGTTTCTCAACGGCCTCGAACGCCAAGGCGTTCTGAAAGACACGCTGGTGGTGATCACCTCGGACGAATCCCACGGCATCGACGGTGTCCGCCTGGCTTCTTCGTGGGGCTTCAACCTGACCCTGGCACCGGAGCAGGCACAACTGCCACGGCTGAACAAAGGCGTGTATGGCCACGTCGATCTGAGCACCTCGATTCTCGATTACTTCGACTTGCCGGTGCCTTCCGCCCTGAGCGGTCGCTCGCTGTTTCGCGACTACGACAGCGGCCGCGAAATCATGTCGTTCACCAACGGCAAGCTGCGCTATCACAATGGTCAGGGGATCTTTTCCGAGTGCGATATGCCGCGTCGCTGCCGCTACTACGAAAGCGCCGGGTTCATCGCCGAAAGCGCGACGTACAAAGGCAACTACAGCGGCCACCCGGCCCGACAGATCGCCGCCCGTGCCAACGCCCTCGACCTGTCGCTGTTGCGCACGCCGCTCAATCATCGCTATCAATTCGGCAGCACCAACGTCATCCCGCTGCAAGCGCAGATCAACGATGACTGGGCCGACAATCTGATTGGCGCGCAATACCTGGAAATGCCCAAAGGCTCGCACACACGCGTGCGTCTGACCGTGCGCTCGGTCGATCCGCAGCAGGCGGCGTATATTCAGCTCAAGGCCAAGGAGTTTGAACAGGACGTGCAGATCGGCTTGCCGCAGGAGATGGTGGCAACCGCCGAGCAGCCACTGGAAATGAACTTCAGCTTCGACAACCCGCAAGAGCGCAAAGCGTTTTCTTTCCATTTGCTGGGGTATGGATTGGGTGCGGTTGAAGTGACGGATTTCAGTGTGATTACTGAATTGCCGGGGCAAGAGGATATTCTCGACGACGTGCCGGATGACGACACCGCCCAATCCACCTGATCACGCCCGTGTAGGAGCTGCCGCAGGCTGCGATCTTTTGATCTTTATTTTAAAAGCAAAAGATCGCAGCCTGCGGCCGCTCCTACAGTGGGAATCAGTGATTATCAGAACGTCGTGCGCAATCCGACCTGAATGCTGCGCCCTTCTGCCGGCGCAATGTCGCGCAGGATCGAACTGGCGTAACGCACGGTTTGATTGGTCAGGTTCTCGGCATTGACGAAGGCCAGCCATTTACTCTGGCCGACATCAAAGTGATACCCGACATTGGCGCCCAGCGTGGTGTAGCCGTCGGTGCCGCTTTCGTTATCCGGCACCCGATGTTGTGAACTGGCGTGCTCTACATCGATGCGCGCCTGCCACTTGTCCAGTTCCCACAGCAGCCCGCTGTTGAGCCGCAGCGGCGCGATTCGCGGTAAATCTTCGCCGGTGTCCAGGTTCTTCGCGCGGGTGTAGTCACCGGACAACTCCAGGGCAAACTTGCCGTAGGCATTTTCGCCAAGGTTCCAGCGGTCCTGCGCCTCAATACCGCTGAAGCGCGCCCGCACGCCGGAGTAGGTGTATTCAGGGATGCCATCGGCGTCCTCCTCGCCTTCATCATTCAATGTGCGGCCCGTGCCGAGTAAACCGATGTAATTGGAGAAGTGGCTGTAGAACACACCGACACTGCCCTTGTGCGTGCCGTTATCGAAACGCAACGCCAGATCACTGGACACGGCTTTTTCTTTCGACAGCCCGGCATCACCGACTTCATAGGTGCCGGTCGCCACATGGGCACCGTTGGCGTAAAGCTCATAGAACGTCGGTGCGCGCTCGGTGTAGCCCAGCGTCGCAGCCACCGACCAGATCGGCGTCAGCGTGTACACCGCGCCAGAGGAAAGACTGCCAGCGGTGAAACTGCTGGAGCGGTCGGCGCTGGCGAAGCGTTCGTTACCCTTCGCGTCCGGGTCGACCGTGGTGTGCTCAAGGCGTCCGCCGAGGGTGAACAGCAGTCGATCGGTGGCTTGCAACTCCTCAAGAATGAACAGCGCAGCGGCATTGGTATCGGTCTGCGGCACAAACGCCTCTTCACCCAATGCCGAAAACTCGTTGCGGCTGACCTGTGCACCAATCACGCCATTGAACGGCCCCAACGGCTGATGCCGCGCCTCGACCCGTGCTTCGTAACCTTTGTTCTTGAACGTCGTGCCAACCTCGCCGCCTTCGATTTCGCGGTGCTCGTAATCGGTGTAACCGGCATCCAGTTTGATCGAGGTGAATGGCCCGTCGAGATTGCGTATCTCCGAGGCAAAGGCGTAGTGCTCCTGTTGCATGCGAATACGTACGTCTTGTTCAGCGGGCGAACCGTAATTGGAATCGTAGTTGCTGTAGGACAGACCGGCATAACCGTCATCCCAGGTGTACGACCCGCCGACCGCGCCGCCATCCTGGCGACCATCGCTGTTGGCCAGGCGATGTTTTTTCGAGTCGCCGTCGTCGTTTGCGCGTTCGCGAGCGGTTTTCGCGTAACCGGGGATTTTCAGGTCATTGAACTCGCGGGCGCTAGCGTCCAGATGCAAGGCGAATTGTCCGTTACCGGCCTCCAGTTTGCCGGCGCTGCTGCGCGTGGTGTCGGCACCGCCATAGCGCAACTCACCAGCGCCATGAATGCCATCGATGGCCTCAGTCGGGATGCGGTTATCCAAGGTGTTGACCACCCCGCCAATGGCACTGCCGCCGTACAGCAGAGCCGCCGGGCCACGGACGATTTCAACGCGCTCGACGTTGACCGGGTCCAGCGGCACGGCGTGGTCGTAAGACAGCGACGAGGCATCCAGCGCGCCGACTCCGTTGCGCAGAATACGGATGCGATCACCGTCCTGGCCACGAATAATCGGTCGACTCGCACCCGGGCCGAAGTACGACGAGGACACGCCGGGTTGCTTGTTCAGGGTTTCGCCGAGGCTGCCCTTCTGTTGGAACGTGAGGTCGTCGCCGCTAAGTACCGTCGAGGGCGAGGCAAGTGTCTGGCTGCCGAGCGGATTGCCGGTGATGACTTGCGGTTGCAGTTCGAGGGTGTCGGCGGCGAATACCGGCGACGCAAAAAGCAGCGCGGCGGCCAACGGATTGAGGCGTCGTTGCAGGGGGTGGGAACGGGCAGGCATTGCAAAATTTCCATGCGCTGAAATGTGAGGATCGCTGCCAGCGTTTTGCTTTAACGCTGGTAGAAACAGAATGAAACGAATTTTATGTTATACAATAACATTTCTTCCTGTCATCCCGATTTTCACATTTTGTTTTTTGCAGAGGCTCAACAACGCATGTTTCAAGCAGGCAGCCGCTATCGGCTCATCCGTGAAGTGCTCCGAAAGAAGCTGAAAGACTTTGCCTATCAGCCTCCAATAGTCGGCCTATTAGCTGACTCCTCAAGTCGGGTCTAGCCTTACTAGTCCGAAGTCGGCACGAGCCGGCCGTAGCAGACCTGATAAGGACCCGAACATGGCAAACGAATCGAAATGCCCGTTCAACCACGCCGCCGGTGGTGGTACGACGAACCGTGACTGGTGGCCGAATCAACTCAACCTGAAAATCCTGAGTCAGCACTCGCCCAAGTCCGATCCGTTGGGCAAGGACTTCGACTACGCCAAAGCCTTCAAGAGCCTCGACTTTCAAGCCCTGAAACAAGACCTCAACGCACTGATGACCGACTCCCAGGATTGGTGGCCGGCCGACTTCGGCCATTACGGCCCCCTCTTCATCCGCATGGCCTGGCACAGCGCCGGTACCTATCGCACCGCCGATGGTCGAGGTGGCGCCGGCTCCGGGCAACAACGTTTTGCGCCGCTGAACAGCTGGCCGGACAACGTCAGCCTCGACAAGGCCCGGCGCTTGTTGTGGCCGATCAAGCAGAAATATGGTCGCAACATTTCCTGGGCCGACCTGATCGTTCTCACCGGTAACGTCGCGCTGGAATCCATGGGCTTCAAGACCTTCGGTTTCTCCGGTGGCCGCCCCGATGTGTGGGAGCCGGACGAAGATGTCTATTGGGGTTCCGAGCACGAATGGCTCGGTGGCGACAGCCGTTACGGCAAAGACAAGTCAGCCATGCAGGAGCCCGGTGACGGCACGCTGGTCGCCGAGCCGGATCTGCACGGCAAAGAAGAGAGCCGCACCGATCAGGGCGAACGTAATCTGGAAAACCCGCTCGCTGCGGTGCAAATGGGCCTGATTTACGTAAACCCCGAAGGCCCTGAGGGCAATCCGGACCCGGTCGCGTCGGCCCACGATATCCGCGAAACCTTTGGCCGCATGGCCATGAACGATGAAGAAACCGTCGCGTTGATCGCGGGCGGTCACGCCTTTGGTAAAACCCACGGCGCCGGCCCTGCCGATAACGTCGGGCCTGAGCCGGAAGCGGCCGGCCTCGAAGAACAGGGCCTCGGCTGGCGCAACGCGTTCGGCACCGGCAAGGGTGGCGACACCATTACCAGTGGCCTCGAAGTGACCTGGACCACCACGCCGACAAAGTGGAGCAACAACTACTTGGAAAACCTGTTCGGCTTCGAGTGGGAGCTGAGCAAAAGCCCGGCTGGTGCGCATCAGTGGATCCCGAAAAACGGCGCCGGTGCCGGCACCGTTCCGCATGCCCATGACCCGAGCAAAAAGCTTTCGCCGACCATGCTCACCTCCGACCTGGCGTTGCGCTTCGACCCAGCCTACGAGCAGATCTCGCGGCGCTTCCTCGCCAATCCCGATCAACTGGCCGATGCGTTTGCCCGTGCCTGGTACAAACTGATCCACCGCGACATGGGTCCATTGTCTCGTTACCTCGGCCCGGAACTGCCGAACGAAGAACTGCTGTGGCAGGATCCTATTCCTGAGGTCACTCACCCGTTGATCGACGACAGCGACGCAGCTGCGCTGAAAGGCAAAATCCTCGCGTCGGGTTTGTCGGTGTCGCAACTGGTCTCGACCACATGGGCGGCCGTCTCCACGTTCCGTGGTTCGGATAAACGCGGTGGCGCCAACGGTGGACGTCTGCGCCTGGCACCGCAAAAATTCTGGCAGGCCAACCAGCCTGAGCAATTGGACAAGGTGCTGAGCGCGCTTGAAGGGATTCAAAACGAGTTCAATAGCGGCGCCGCTGGCAAGAAAGTCTCGCTGGCAGACCTGATCGTGCTGGCGGGGAATGCCGGGATCGAACAAGCGGCGAAAAACGCCGGCCATTCGGTCACGGTGCCGTTCACGCCGGGACGCACGGATGCCTCGCAAGAGCAAACCGACGTTGACTCCTTTGGCTTCCTTGAACCGATTGCCGATGGCTTCCGCAACTACAGCAAAGGCAAGTACACCGTTTCGGCCGAGGCGCTGCTGATCGACAAGGCACAACTGCTGACCCTCACCGCGCCGGAAATGACTGTGCTGCTGGGTGGTTTGCGGGTGTTGAATACCAACGTCGGGCAAACTCGGCATGGCGTATTCACCTCGCAAACTGAAGCGCTGACCAACGACTTCTTCACAAACCTGCTGGACATGGGCGTGGAGTGGAAGCCGACTTCAAGGGATGCGGATGAGTTCGAGGGGCGCGACCGTAAAACCGGCAGCGTGAAGTGGACGGCGACGCGGGTGGATCTGGTGTTTGGTTCCAATGCACAGTTGAGGGCGCTGGCTGAGGTGTATGCCAGTTCGGATGCGAAGGAGCAGTTTGTGAAGGACTTTGTGGCGGCGTGGACGAAGGTCACCAACCTGGACCGGTTTGACCTGAAGTAATTTTTCGGAAAATGAAAACGCCGCATTGTTTCAATGCGGCGTTTTTTGTGTGTACGGCTTGGGTTTTATGGTGATGCGTAAACTTGCAGTGGTCAACTAATTC
>NZ_AKJR01000003.1:0-7064 GCF_000282235.1 Pseudomonas sp. GM24
GGGCAAGGAGATGGATGTCAGTGGCTTGTACTACTACGGCGAGCGCTACTACGCGCCGTGGTTGCAGCGCTGGATCAGTGCGGACCCGGCGGGGGATGTGGACGGGCTGAATCTCTATGGATTTGTAGGCAACAATCCAATGAGCTACATCGATACTGGTGGTACGACAAGAACACCATCGCAGCTCAAAGATGTTATCGCCGAAGAGTCGAAATTTCTTGCTCATATTCCAGGCGGAATGAGTGAAGTACAGAGTACGTTGGCGGACTTGACCTCTCCTAAAACCTTTCGAATAAAACTTATAAAAAACTTCATCTATCTTGCAGGACGAGCGACTGTAGGTTTCTTCAGCGGTTATGGTACGACCGGTATGCTTCCATCAAATATGCCAGGAGAACTACAAGGCTTGACCGTAGGCAACGAGACCGCCGACTACGCGAGTAGGGCCTACTCAAACATCACATCACAACTGAACGCATCTATTCTTCCGCGACACTCGGATCTGGATGTGCAATTACTACACGATCAAAGCTCTGGAAAGTCCGCCAGCCCCTTGGATAGATACTCTGTAGCGCCAACGACCTGGCAGGAAAGATCTGAAAATATTAGAGCATTGTTCAGTCTTGGACGTGATTCGGTTGGCGGAGCCCTGATTCCCGGAGTCTCAGAACTCGCTGAGCTTTTCCAACTATCGAAGGACACGACCAAAGCCGAGCAACTACTGAGCAAATTCGAATTAGATGTGTATGACTCAATGCTCGACAGCCTGCGCGAGGGCATTGTCCGTTCATCAGAGGCCATTAATGTCGCGTTCAACGAACTGGGGGTCGAGCAGGTATATACGAACTCTATAGATTACCTGAGAGACCTTGGACAAGGACGGGTCGCCGCTTCGAATTCAAGGATGATTGAACTCTCGGCAATCAGGCTTTCAACAGAAAGTGCACTGCGCAGCGTAGACCAAACCAAAGCCGTACTCGCCAGATATCGAGTCTACGCAGCGGAAAAGGCTGTGAAGCGGGCAGCCTGAGGCCATGAGGACGCACATGGACTCATTGCATTCAGGCACCCCGACCCTCCATAGCTGGGATCCGCGCAAGCTGCCGGTCAGAACAGTGGGTTACTTGCACACTGTGACCAATGACGCATTCACTGCCCTGGTTACCCGGCAACATCACGACCACGCAGGACGACTGGTTGAACAATGGGATCCGCGTCTGTCTGTCCCGTGTCTGACCACGGCTTATCGTCTGGACGGCAAGGTATTGAGAATCGACAGCGTCGACGCTGGCTGGCGTCTCAACCTGCCTGGGCTGGCCGCTGAGCCGTTGCAACGCTGGGACGCGCGCGACACGCATTGGCGCACGACCTTCGATAAGCAACTGCGCGTGGTGGAGGTCAAGGAAAACGGAGAGGATGTCGACACTTTCAGCTACGCCGATGCCACGGCTGACGCGGGGCATAACCAGCGCGGCCAGTTGCTGGAACAGCAAGACCGTTCGGGTTTATTGCGCACCGACAGCTTCGCTCTCGCCGGCCAGTCGCTGACAGAAACACGCACCTTTAGAGATGGCCAGGCGTTCACCAACCAACGGCGATTCAGCCCCCTCGGCGCGGTACTGGAACAGACTGACGCCGGCGGTCATCGACAACAGTCGCGCTACGGTCTGGGCGGACAGCTCAAGCAAACACGCCTGCAAATCAACGGCAAG
This sequence comes from Pseudomonas sp. GM24, assembly GCF_000282235.1. NCBI lineage: Bacteria > Pseudomonadati > Pseudomonadota > Gammaproteobacteria > Pseudomonadales > Pseudomonadaceae > Pseudomonas > Pseudomonas sp. GM24. The sequence continues at coordinate 1,713 of NZ_AKJR01000003.1, forward strand.
ACCGATTGGCAAGCGGTGCTGCTGGATGCGCAGTACAACGCCGCCGACCAGATCATCGAACAACTGGCCGGCAATCAGGTGCGCAGTCAGTGGACCTACGACCCGATGGACGGCCGTTTGCACACCCAGTCCAGTCGCAAGGACAGTGGCGCTGTTCTTCACGATTTCGAATATTTTTACGACCCTGTCGGCAACATCACCCGCATCGAAGACCACGTCTTTCAGCCACGCTACTTCGCCAACCAGTTGATCGACGGCCACCGCGACTTCACCTACGACTCGCTCTATCGGCTGACCAGCACCACCGGCTACGACGACGCCCCGCCGCCGGACATTCCCGGCCTGCCGCAATCGGGCGACCCGAACAATCGCCTCAATTACACCCAGACCTATCGGTACGACAACGGCGGTAATCTGATCGAACTGCGTCACGTACGAGACGGCAATCCCTTTACCCGCCAAATGTGCGTCGACCCGAACAGCAACCGCAGCGTGCGCTGGAAAACCGGCGACGATCTGCCGGATTTCGACACCCTGTTTGATCGCCACGGCAATCAACTGGATCTCAAGCAAGGGTCGACGTTGCACTGGAACGCGCGCGACGAACTGGAAAGCGTAGCGCTGGTGACTCGAAAAAACAGCAACAGCGACGCCGAGCATTACCGTTACAGCCAAGGCCAGCGCGTCTTCAAATGCCATGAATGGTTTACCGACACGACCCGCCACTTTCATCAGGTGCGATACCTGCCCGGCCTGGAAATCCGCACCAAAGACAACGGCGAAGAGCTGCACGTCATCACCCTCGGCAATGCACGTTGCCTGCACTGGGTCAGCGGACGCCCCGGCGGCATCGAAAACAATCAACTGCGCTACAGCCTGAAAGATCACCTCGGTTCCTGTGTCATGGAGCTTGATCAACAGGCCGATGTGATCAGCGAGGAAGGCTATTACCCCTTCGGCGAAACGGCGTGGATGGCCGCACGACATGAAGTGGAAGTGCGCTACAAATTCATCCGTTATTCGGGCAAGGAGATGGATGTCAGTGGTTTGTACTACTACGGTGAGCGCTATTACGCAGCGTGGTTGCAACGCTGGGCCAGTGCCGATCCGGCGGGGGATGTGGATGGGCTGAATCTGTATGTGTTCGTGGGCAACGATCCGATCGGCCATGTCGACTTCAACGGTGAAATAAAATGGCCCACTCTGGATGCTCTGAATGCCGGAGTGGATCGGATCATTGCTTCGCAAAATGCGAGCCATGCCAGAAATGGACAACGCCTTGCAGAAAAACGTATGGCCCGCCAAATGAATGATCAGATGATGCAACACATTGAAATCCTGGGGATCACCCAGCGCCGCACAAGCGATGCCGCAAAGCAACTCGACAGAATGGGTTCAGGCAGCGACATTGCCTTGGCGACAACACGCAGAACGCTGGTATTGGTCGCAAGCAAAGCCCTCAGTTATGGCGTCGGTCTAACGGTCGGTGTCGGTGCTCAGGCACTCGGCGCAGCGGCACCCGGTGTCGGCAATGTGATAGGCGCAGGGATGGGCTACGGCGCAAAAATCGGGGTCAGCGCGCTCATCGACTATGCGGCCGAAAGAACCGGACTGAGCGCGTCGGTCAATTTGAAAACCTCCAAAGTGTCAGCGGACACTATTATTGAGAAAGCCCAACACAAACAAATGCAGCCGCTTGAGTACTTAAACGCCAAACTCCAGGGCTTGATTCCCCGCGACAAAAAATCCGGACTCAAGTTGGTGAAGGAGGCGGGCGCTCAACTAACGGCGGTGGGCGTGAAGGGAACTCTCAATTCACTACCTCCCGCAGCGGCCGGCGCCATCGCTAGCGGAGCCGCGGCGTTATGGGCGTTGCCGGAAATTGTCAATGAAACGGCTAAGGCCATCGCTGGAAAATCCAGCGAAAAAATGCTTGCATTCGAAGGGAAAATTCTCGGACTTGCACAGGCTATCGAGGCGAGTAACAACACGGTCCATGAGTATGCTCACGCACTTGGCAGGACAAGCATGAACGGCGTCGACCTCAACGATCTAGACCAGGAAACAGCCCGAATCACCGACATGCTCCACGGTCTGGCGTTAACGGTGCAAAAGCATAGAACTGCTCACAACGCCGCCGCGTAAATGGGCGGCTTTCTGAGCGGGGACAATGTTCCCGCCTGCCGACATGCTATCGTGCCCGCCCGACTGCCATCCGTTTGCCCAGCATGCTGCCGACTTCCCGTACCTTGCGTCTGTCGTTGTATACCCTGCTGATCATCGCCGGCGCGGCGCTGGCCGCCACACTTGCGATCCGCCACGCCGAACGTCAGGCGCTGGAGGAAGACGCCGCCCGTGCCAACCAGCAACTGGCGTTGTACGCCAATTCCCTGCACACCCTGATCGACCGCTACCGCGCCCTGCCCGCCGTGCTGGCGCTGGACCCGCAATTGCGTTCGGCGCTGGCCGGGCCAGTCGATGCCGCTGAACAGGCGGCGCTGAATCTCAAGCTGGAAAAGATCAACGGCGCGGCACAATCCTCGACCCTTGAACTGCTCGACCACACAGGCCTCGCCGTGGCGGCGAGCAACTGGCGTCTGCCGAGCAGTTACGTCGGCCACAATTACGGTTTTCGTCCCTACTTCAGCCAGACCCGCACCCAGGGCACCGGGCGTTTTTATGCCGTGGGCGTGACCAGCGGCATTCCCGGCTACTTCCTCTCCAGCGCGGTGCTGGGTGACAACGACGAGTTCCTCGGCGCGATGGTGGTCAAGCTGGAATTCCCCGAACTGGAACGGGAGTGGAGTCAGGGCAGCGACACATTGCTGGTCAGCGATGCGCGCGGAATCATCTTCATCGCCAATCAGCCCGGCTGGCGCTATCGCGCGCTGCGTCCGTTGAGCGCCCGCGACATGGATGAGATCAAAGCCACCCGGCAGTACGACAAGCAATCGCTGCTGCCCTTGACTCATTTATCGCTGCGCCGCTTCGATGACAACAGCGATCTGCGTCGCGTCGAAGGCCCGCAAGGCACGGCGGATTATCTGTGGGAATCGCTGCCCCTGAGCGCCGAAGGCTGGACCCTGCACCTGCTGCGCCATCCGCAAGTGGCGTTCGAAGACCTGCGCAACGCCGGGCTGGCCGCCGCCGGGGTGTGGCTGGCGCTGGTGTTTCTGTTGCTGTTTCTCAACCAGCGCTGGCGCCTGTCGAAGATTCGTCAGCGCAATCGCCAAGAGCTGGAACAACTGGTGGAAGAACGCACCCGCGACTTGCGCACCGCGCAGGACGGTCTGGTGCAATCAGCCAAACTCGCCGCGCTGGGGCAGATGTCTGCCGCGCTGGCCCATGAAATCAATCAGCCGCTGACCGCTCAGCGCATGCAACTGGCGACCCTGCGCCTGTTGCTCGACCATGGCCGTGTCGACGATGCCTATAAAGCCCTGAAACCGGTGGACGAAATGCTCACGCGCATGGCCGCCCTCACCGGCCACCTCAAGACCTTCGCGCGTAAAAGTCCCAGCGGCTTGCGCGAACGACTGGATCTGGCGACGGTGGTTGATCAATCGCTGCAGTTGCTCGATGCGCGGCTGCGCGATGAGCAGGTCAGTCTGGTGCTGCACCTGACCCGTCCGGCGTGGGTGCGCGGTGATGCGATTCGTCTCGAACAGGTGCTGATCAACCTGTTGCGCAATGCCCTTGATGCGATGCAGGGTAAACCCTGCAAGCGCCTGGAAATCCGTCTGGAAGCCGATGAGCAACTGTGGCGCCTGAGCGTCAGCGACAATGGCGGCGGCATCGCCGAGGACCATTTGGGCCAGGTCTTCGACCCGTTCTTCACCACTAAACCGGTGGGCGACGGCCTGGGTCTCGGCCTGGCGGTATCCTTCGCCATCGTGCATGAATCCGGCGGCCGCCTGAGTGCTGAAAATGGCGACAGCGGCGCGGTGTTCAGCCTGACTTTGCCGATCGATCTGGAGGCACACATCTGATGCTCAACTCAGTGATGGTGGTCGATGACGAAAGCAGCATTCGCAGCGCCGTTGAACAGTGGCTGAGCCTGTCGGGCTTCGAGGTGCAGTTGTTCAGCCGCGCCGAAGACTGCCTCGCCGCCCTGCCCGCGCACTTTGCCGGGGTGATCCTCAGCGACGTGCGCATGCCCGGCATGGGCGGCCTGGCGTTGTTGGCCGAAGTGCAGAAACGCGACGCTGACCTGCCGGTGATTCTGCTCACTGGTCATGGCGATGTACCGATGGCGGTCGAGGCGATGCGCGACGGCGCCTACGACTTTCTGGAAAAACCGTTCAGCCCGGAAACCCTGCTCGGCAGCTTGCGCCGGGCGCTGGACAAACGCCGTCTGATTCTGGAAAACCGTGCCCTGCACGAGCAGGCCGACAACCGCGCCAAACTTGATGCGACGTTGCTCGGCGTGTCCCGTGGCTTGCAGACGTTGCGTCGACAGGTGCTGGATCTGGCGGCGTTGCCGGTCAACGTGTTGATCCGTGGCGAAACCGGCAGCGGCAAGGAACTTGTCGCGCGTTGCCTGCATGATTTCGGCCCGCGCGCGGCCAAGCCGTTCGTGGCGCTGAACTGCGCGGCGATTCCTGAGCAGTTGTTCGAGGCGGAGTTGTTCGGTCACGAGAGCGGCGCGTTCACCGGCGCCTCGGGCAAGCGCATCGGCAAGCTGGAATACGCCGATGGCGGCACCTTGTTTCTCGATGAAATCGAAAGTATGCCGCTGGCGCAACAGGTGAAACTGCTGCGCGTATTGCAGGAGCAAAAGCTTGAGCGGCTGGGTTCGAACCAGAGCATTCGCGTCGATCTGCGCATTGTTGCGGCGACCAAACCGGATCTGCTCGATGAAGCCCGGGCCGGACGTTTTCGCGAGGATCTGGCCTATCGCCTGAACGTCGCCGAACTGCGTTTGCCGCCGCTGCGCGATCGTCGTGAAGACATTCCGCTGCTGTTCGAAACCTTCGCCCACAATGCCGCTGAACGCCTGGGGCGCACCTTTCCACCCTTGAGTGGCGCACAGTTGAGTCATCTGCTCAGCCACGACTGGCCGGGCAACGTGCGCGAACTGGCGAACGTTGCCGAACGCCAGGTGTTGGGGCTGGATGAACCGGCGCCGGGGATCGATCCGGGGCAATCGCTGGCGGCGCAGCAGGAGGCGTTTGAGGCGCAGTGTTTGCGTGCCGCGCTGACCCGGCACAAAGGCGATGTGAAAGCGGTGCTTGAAGAACTGCAACTGCCGCGCCGTACGTTCAATGAAAAGATGCAGCGGCATGGGTTGAGTCGGGAGATGTTTCTGAGCGAGTGAGTCGGGCTTGGGATTTTCGGTGTGGCTGAGATCTT
>NZ_AKJR01000004.1:0-3243 GCF_000282235.1 Pseudomonas sp. GM24
CCGCCATCGGACAGCAGACCCATGAAGTGCACGGCTTTACCAGCGGCCACGGCTTTATCCACAGCGGCGCAGATGGTCGGGTTCTCGAAGAACTCGCCGTCGCGGATCGATTTGGTCACACGCGTGAAGTCCTGATACACCACGCGACCGGCGCCAAGATTCATGTGGCCGACTTCGGAGTTGCCCATCTGGCCGTCCGGCAGGCCGACGTCCATGCCGCTGCCCGAGATCAAGCCGTTTGGCACGCTGGCCCAGAGGCGATCGAGAACAGGCTTCTTCGCCGCAAAAACGGCATTGGATTCGGGGCTGTCGCTGTGACCGAAGCCGTCGAGAATCATCAGGACCAAAGGTTTAGGCGTAGTCGTCATGGAATCCACTCGTGGCTAATAAAGAAGAGGGCGATGGAAAAGGGAGTTGGAGTTTAAAGCTAAGTTCCGACCGCGTCACCGCCGGACGGGGTTTGGCCGACCATAGTGGCTGTGTATACTGGCCGACATTTTAACGCCCTGGAACCTCCTTCGATGGTTGCTCACCTGATTGAATTTGCCACTAACCACTACATTCTTGTCGGTATCTTCGTCGTACTGCTGGCTCTGCTGCTGGCGCACACGATGCAGGGCGGCGGTAAAAGCCTGAGCACCGGCGAGCTGACCGCGCTGGTCAACAAAGATGCAGGCGTGGTGGTGGACATCCGTCCGGCCAAGGATTTCGCAGCCGGCCACATTGTTGGCGCGATCAATATTCCCCAGGACAAACTGGCTGCGCGCATTGGTGAGCTGGAAAAACACAAGGCCAAGACCATCATCCTGGTCGACGCCCTGGGCCAGACCGCCGGCACCCACGCCCGCGAACTGATGAAATCCGGCTTCACCGCCGCCAAGCTGTCCGGCGGGATCTCCAGCTGGAAAGGCGACAACCTGCCGCTGGTGAAGTGATATGAGCGAAGTCATCGTCTACTCCAGCGACTACTGCCCTTATTGCTCGCGCGCCAAGTATCTGCTCGAGAACAAAGGCGTGGCCTTCAAAGAGATCAAGGTCGATGGCAAGCCGCAGGTGCGCGCCGAAATGGCCCAGAAAGCCGGACGCACGTCCGTGCCGCAGATCTGGATCGGCAGCAAGCACATCGGCGGTTGTGATGATTTATTTGCCCTGGAGCGCGCCGGCAAACTCGACGCGCTGCTCAAGGCCTGAACGGCTGCACCCACGTACAGCAATCCCTTAAAGACCCGAGATCAGAAAGGATCTGAGATGACTGACCAACAGAACACTGCAGCCAGCGAAGAAGAAACCGCACCGCAATTCTCCTTGCAGCGCATCTACGTACGCGACCTGTCCTTCGAAGCCCCGAAAAGCCCGGCGATCTTCCGCCAGCAGTGGGATCCGGCGGTCGCGCTGGATCTGAACACTCGCCAGAAAGCACTGGAAGGTGATTTCTACGAAGTTGTGCTGACCCTGTCCGTCACCGTGAAAAACGGTGAAGAAGTCGCCTTCATCGCTGAAGTGCAACAGGCCGGTATCTTCCTGATCAAGAACCTGGACGCGGCCTCGATGAGCCACACCCTGGGTGCGTTCTGCCCGAACATTCTGTTCCCGTACGCGCGCGAAACCCTGGACAGCCTGGTGACCCGTGGTTCGTTCCCGGCGCTGATGCTGGCCCCGGTGAACTTCGACGCTCTGTACGCGCAAGAACTGCAGCGCATGCAGGAAAGCGGCGAGACGCCAACCGTTCAGTAAGACGGTTTAGCGGCACCCATGTGGGAGCGAGCCTGCTCGCGAAGAGGGCGTGTCAGAAGACAGTTTTGTCGACTGATACACCACTTTCGCGAGCAGGCTCGCTCCCACATTTGTTTTGTGGTGTCACTTGAAGTCGTTCTGGCGCCAGGCTTCGTACACTGCGACCGCAACGGTGTTGGACAGGTTCAGGCTGCGGCAGCCTTCGCGCATCGGCAGGCGCAGGCGCTGTTCCGGCGGCAGCGCGTCGAGCACTTCCGGCGGCAGGCCACGGCTTTCCGGGCCGAAGATGAACGCATCGCCAGGAACAAACGCGGCATCATGAAACGGCCGCGAGCCTTTGGTGGTGAACGCGAACAGCCGCGGGTTGCCAAGGCTTTCCAGGCAACTGGCCAAGTCTGCGTGACGCTGCAGCGTGGCATATTCGTGATAGTCGAGACCGGCGCGGCGCAAGCGCTTGTCGTCCATCTCGAAGCCCAGCGGTTCGATCAAATGCAGGTGGCAGCCGCTATTGGCGCACAGCCTGATAACGTTGCCGGTATTCGGCGGAATTTCTGGTTGAAAAAGGATGACGTGAAACATGCACGGCTCCGAAGGTAAAGATGAGCGGCATTCTACGCCGCCTGTGGACAACCGTTCGAAACTATTGCCGCGAGTCATCGGTTCGCTGGCGATTGTCGGCGTGATGATCGGTTTGATGATCGGCCGCCTGACCACGCCGGATCCGACTGTGCTGCAACAAGTCGAGGTGTCAGAGCAGGGGTTGGTGGTGTGGTTCAACAACGAACCCAAGCTGCACGGTGAAATCATCGATGGCACGGTGGCGCTATTGTTTCAGGCGGATGGCCAGGCGCAGAAGGGGCAACTCAAGCTCAACGGCAGGGACGTGAACTGGCGCACGCGAATGAGCGATGGCGGGTTGTTGTTGACCGTATTGGCAGCGCGGCCGCTGAAGGGTAATTGGGTCGGCAGTGAGGTCGATGACCGCTGGCGGCTGGAGATACGCTTGCAAACGAACTGATCGGAGTACTGCTGTCCTTCTCGACGTACTCCTACGCTTATTGACGTCGTTTCCCACTACGCTTGTCTGCCTTTCCACTCTCCTTGAATGCTTGCGCACGCTATCGTGCGTTCCTCTTTTAAACCGGCAGGATGCCGAAAGTCTTCGCCCCTTGCACGACTGCCAGGGGCGATTTTTTCAAGGATGAAAAAAATGCCAATAAAACCACCTGCCGGGGGCAGAACCCACGTGAAAGTGGATGCTTCGACCAGTCCAACCCGACCGGCCGACGTGGACATTCCGCTCCCCGGCCCATCGGGCCGCAGAGGTTCCGGTTCAGGACTCTCCGCCGATGATTGGCAGCCGCGTGCCGGGTCGTCCAGGGCTGTTGACGCAGATGCCACTGGTGCGACTCCGGCGGTTATTATTCACGCGACCCCCGTTGACGCACGTTTGCTCGCGCCTCAACCGACGCTGGACCATTACGTAATCAATGCCCGGGCGTTACTTCC
>NZ_AKJR01000005.1:0-2535 GCF_000282235.1 Pseudomonas sp. GM24
GTATGCATCCGCGTCGGCTTCCAGCCTTGTTTGACTAGCTTGGATTTGGCCGCAGCCAAACGCTCACCGGCGACGATGCCTGCTGGCCCGCGATTGTCGTTTGGCGCCTGTGAGTCATCGGCAAACGCTGCGCTGATACCCGTGTAATAAAGTGCGAAAAATACGAGGGTCGAGGCCTTCAATTACAGTTCCTATAGCCGATTTTAGCTCGACAAAAACTCCGGATCCTCGGTATGAGGTTGCGGAGGATGGTGATTCTTTGTGCCAGCCCTTCGGGACGTGCTGCCTCCCTTGTTGCTGCTTTCGGCCTTGCGCCGAGCCTAGTGAAAGTGACCTGGGTTATTGCCTGCTTTTATTTAGTCGTTCCTGTGATTCTTCTTCCGGTGCAATGAAAGGCTGCCACCAGAAAATCCTTGAGCGACCACGCCCAAAGACCCAGAAGCATGCAGATCACCAAAAAAGTGAAATATTGATGAAAGTCCGTACGGGGCACTTTTTGGCTGGTTATTCCAACCAGCCCGAGACTTATCAGGCTGACGCCAAAAAAACTCAGACATCGTAAGGCGAGATAGCAAAGGTCTCTGAAGCTAATCGTGGATACCCAGTTTTTTGCAGACTCAGAAAATAAAGCCGACCACACCAGATGAAACAGACTTGCGTAGATAAAGCTCAGGCTTAGGCGTTCTGCTACGTCAGCGCCGGAACCGAGGAAAATTTGTGAGTAGAAATGGTCGAGTAAAACCCCTACGGGACGCATGAGGTCGAGGAAAGGAAACAGGGCGACCCCACCTGCGAGATAAATGGCTAAAAAAGCGATGATTTTCATCTCGCACTCCGTTGCTTTATTTGCCCGGTCGACTTGAAGTCTGATGGGTGTTTTGCGTTCTACGCATCAACCTTGAATTTGGCATCGCCGGACTATTTTTCCAGTTGGGTAAGTCACCAGCATAGTCATCCTGAGCACTTCCGGTAACTCAGTCGCTGGGCGTCAGAAGGGTAGAGGGCCAGACGGCAGAGAAGCACGGTTTTGCGGCGAGCTGGGTTTTGATGGGCTGCGGGGTTGAGCATTTCGCTAGGGATGTGGGCGGATCTATTCCGAGAGGTGTTACGGGATTCGTTCCCGATAAACACCAACGTTTAAAAAGACATCTCCAGACACTCTCTCAGGCTACATATCCTTGCGCCTTTGCCTACAGCTACGCCAGAATCCGCCGGCTTGTGCGCCTTGGGGGCGAGTTCTATCTTGGTGCGGTCGCTGACGAATCAGCGATCGGATTTGACCGTCCGCCCAATATCAAGGCGCGCCAGCGTTCTGCACGTGTTCAGGCATTGTCTGAAATCATGTCGCGGTGGCTGTGCGTGGGACACCTTCGGGTGTGCCGGATTCCTTGATGTCCGGTCGGTCAACCCGCGTACAGCTGCCACCCTGTTTGTTTGACCGCGAACGGTGGCGGCTCCAGTCATCAAGGAGCTTCACCATGATCAAACCAACACCCAACCCGCCCGAAACCGCCTCGGTTTCCCCCTACGAATCCATCGATTCCAAAAAACTCCACGAAGCCGCCGACCGCGCGCTCGACCATTACCTCTGTCCGCCCGGTTCCACGCCGCCACGTAAAAAACGTGGGATGTATGCCGTGACGGCGGACAACAAAACCGAAGAACTGCTGGTCGATGCCAGTGCAACACTCGCTTCGGCCAAAACCATCGCCCAGAACGTCTCCAGCCTGTTGCCGGCATCGCAGCGCCAGGCGCTGGCTGGGATTGCGCAGTTGATCATGCTCGGGGAGTTGGCGGTGAATCGGGCGCTGGATAATTTGCAATTGCCGGAGTGATGCGGGTGTCGGGATCAGCCGGTGATTGATCGGGTGTTCATTCTGGCGCTTTCGCGAGCAAGCTCGTTCCCACAGGATTTTATGCTGATGGCAAATGTTGCGTACGACGCTGACACCTGTGGGAGCAGTTGATTATTACCGTGCCGTTTTCGTGTGGTTATTGAGGCGCTTCAGGACATTCGCGGGTCCATCGCGTCACCGTCATGTCATTGAACTGCTCTCCGATGGTATCGACGCGTAGGCAAGTTCCTTTCTTCGCGTAGTACAAGATGCAACGCGAGCTATCAAACGAGCAGGTATCCAGTTCGAAGAACTTGCGTGTAGCCAGCTCCTTCTCCACGCCACTGTATTCATAGCCGTCGTTGGTATGCATCCGCGTCGGCTTCCAGCCTTGTTTGACTAGCTTGGATTTGGCCGCAGCCAAACGCTCACCGGCGACGATGCCTGCTGGCCCGCGATTGTCGTTTGGCGCCTGTGAGTCATCGGCAAACGCTGCGCTGATACCCGTGTAATAAAGTGCGAAAAATACGAGGGTCGAGGCCTTCAATTACAGTTCCTATAGCCGATTTTAGCTCGACAAAAACTCCGGATCCTCGGTATGAGGTTGCGGAGGATGGTGATTCTTTGTGCCAGCCCTTCGGGACGTGCTGCCTCCCTTGTTGCTGCTTTCGGCCTTGCGCCGAGCCTAGTGAAAGTGACC
>NZ_AKJR01000006.1:0-2421 GCF_000282235.1 Pseudomonas sp. GM24
TTTTGACCTTCAGGCTTTAACCCGGAGTCAGACACTCCGGCCCATTGAGCTTGGGATCATTAATCAGATTCGCCAACACCCGCTCACGCAGCGCCGCCGGTTCACTGGCCAGCAACCCCTGCAATACATGTAACGGCGTCCCCGGATCGAGCCAAGCCGCCTGCCCCGCCTCATCCAAAATCAACGGCCGGCGCTGACTCGACGCCGGCTGAGTAATCACCGCCGTGCTCAGCCAGACCTGCTCCTGCACCGGATACGCCTCCCAGATCGCCGCAAAAAACAGCGAAGCGCCCTCCCCCGGCGTCAGCCAGTACGGCCGCTTGCGCTGCGTTCCGCGCCATTCGTAGAAACCATTCGCCGGCAGCAGGCAGCGACGCTGGCGCAGTGCCTCACGAAACATCGGTTGCTCAGCCACGGTTTCCGCCCGGGCATGCGCCGGCGTCTTCGACAAATCGGTCAGCCACGGCGGTGTCAGCCCCCAACGGGCGCGCGCCAACGTGCGCTGGCCATCTTCACCGGCACGCAGCATCAACACCGAATCATTGGGGGAAATGTTCCACTGCGCCTGCTGATCGGCGGGAAAACCTGGCAGGGCCGCGAAATCGCGGTTCCAGCGAAACAGGGCATAACGTCCACACATGGGGCAACACGACTCTGAAGTAAAACGAAGCTCAGCCTAACAGACCAGCGTCCCGGGAAAGCTCTCCGGTTCATCGCCGGGCAGCGGCAGCGCGGCATTGTACGCGGTGATCAGCTCACGGGCGTATTCGGCCTGATCGTTATCCACAGACAAGCCCAACAGACCGAAGATCGGCAGCTCGCCGGTGCCACCGAGCAAATCGCGGCCAATCAAGTGCGCCTCGATGCCTTCGCTGGCGAGCATGCCCTTGAGCATTTCACCTTCCATCAGGTTTTCCGGCTCGTAGATTCGCTGCATGGGCGCCCCTCACTCGTTTTCGCTGAAGACTTCCAGAAACCAGTCCTCTTCGTGTACCTGCAATACAAACGTGATTGGCCGGCAACACACCTGACAATCTTCGATATAGGTCTGATCGCCACCGGACAGGTCCACTGACGTTTCGACCGTTTCCCCACAATAAGGACATTCGTATTCAGCAGGTTCCAGCATCGCGGTCTCCCAAGTGACTTGTGCGTATAATCGCCGGTCTATTTGCAGGGCTATTTTTGTCTGGCTACTTTTTCAGACCGTGCCCCGCGGGTTTTCGATCAAAACCTTTACTTACCCTAGCCGTTTCCAACAAGAGAGCATGATGGGCGAATTCGATGCCATCCGACCTTACGACGACAGCGAAGTACCTGTGGTACTGGCAAGACTGCTCGGCGACAAGGCGTTTCTAGATATCCTCACCCACTTCCGCTTCCCGCGTTTTGCCGGTGCCTTCGGCTGGATGCTCAAACCACTTATAGCCCATCGGCTGCGTCGTGAGTTCGCCGACGTGACCTCGGTGGCGACGTTGCAGGACAAGGTCGAGTCCTACGTCGACCACACCATCGAGCGCGCCACCGACGGCGTGACCTACACCGGTGTCGAGCAATTCAAGTCCGGCAGCGCCTATCTGTTCATCGCCAACCACCGCGACATCGTGATGGACCCGGCCTTCGTCAACTATGCCGTGTACCACGCAGGCCTGCCGACCCCGCGCATCGCGATCGGCGACAATCTGCTGCAGAAGCCGTTTGTCAGCGACCTGATGCGCTTGAACAAGAGCTTCATCGTTCACCGTTCGATCACCGGCCGTCGCGAGAAAATGGCTGCGTATCAACTGTTGTCGGCGTACATCAACCACTCGATCCGCAACGATTGCGCGTCGATCTGGATCGCTCAGGCCGAAGGTCGGGCGAAGGACGGCGACGATCGCACCGAGTCGGCGATCCTCAAGATGTTCCACATGAGCCGCAAGGACGAGCCGTTCGGCGAAGTCATTCGCTCGCTGAACGTCACCCCGGTGTCGATCAGCTACGAATACGACCCGTGCGACCAGGCCAAGGCCCGCGAGCTATTCATCCGCGCCACCACCGGCACCTACGCGAAAGCGCCGGGCGAGGATGACGTAAGCATCGCCAAGGGCATCACCGGCTACAAAGGCCGGGTGCACGTGAACTTTGCGGCGCCGATCACCGAGCTGTTTGAAGACACCAAGCAATTGGCGGTCGAGATGGACAAGCAGATTCTCGGCGGCTACCGGTTATTCCCGGTGCATTACCTGGCGTATGCGCAGTGGGCCGATGCCGATCCGCAGTTGAATGTGCCGAAGGCTGCCGAGGTTTTCCCGGCGGATGAGCTGGCCAAGGCGCAGGAAGAATGGCAGAGCCGGCTGGACGCTTGCCCTGAGGAGCATCGTCCGTATCTGGTCCTGCAATATGCGACGCCGGTGCGTAATCAATACCGGGTCAAGGCTG
>NZ_AKJR01000007.1:0-30205 GCF_000282235.1 Pseudomonas sp. GM24
CTACAGGAAAATGCCTATCGCCGTGTAGGAGCTGCCGCAGGCTGCGATCTTTTGATCTGAATGTCACCACATATCCATAAGCTGCCTGCTAAGGTTGGCAAGCCCGTCTTCGCAACGGATAATGCCCAGTTTTTCCACCCGCGCATCGATGCGCCCGCCGCGCTTGCGGTCGAAAGAGAAGACCATGAAAGACACCATTCGCCAGCTGATCCAACAAGCCCTCACCCAACTCGTCAACGAAGGTGTGTTGCCTGAAGGCCTGTCGCCGGCGATCCAGGTGGAGAACGCCCGCGACAAGACCCACGGCGACTTCGCCAGCAACATCGCGATGATGCTGGCCAAGCCTGCGGGCATGAAGCCGCGCGATCTGGCGGAAAAAATCATCGCCGCGCTGCCGGCTGACGAGAACGTCACCAAGGCCGAAATCGCCGGCCCGGGCTTCATCAATTTCTTCCAGAACACTCAGGCCCTGGCCTCGCGTCTCGACGCTGCCTTGGCTGATGCCCATGTTGGCGTGCGCAAGGCTGGCCCGGCGCAGCGCACTGTAGTCGACCTGTCGGCACCGAACCTGGCCAAAGAGATGCACGTCGGCCATTTGCGTTCGACCATCATTGGCGACGGCGTGGCCCGCGTCCTCGAATTCCTCGGCGACGAAGTGATCCGTCAGAACCACGTTGGTGACTGGGGCACCCAGTTCGGCATGCTGATGGCGTATCTGCAGGAAAACCCGATCACCAGCGACGAGCTGTCTGACCTGGAAAACTTCTACCGCGCGGCCAAGCAGCGTTTCGACGAATCCGCAGAATTCGCCGACCGCGCCCGTGGTCTGGTGGTCAAGCTGCAGGCCGGCGACGCCGAGTGCCTGGCGCTGTGGACCAAGTTCAAGGACATCTCGCTGTCGCACTGCCAGAAGATCTACGAACTGCTCAACGTCAAACTGACCATGGCCGACGTGATGGGCGAAAGCGCCTACAACGACGATCTGATCAATGTGGTCAACGACCTGAAAGCCGCTGGCATGCTGGTCGAGAGCAATGGCGCCCAGTGCGTGTTCCTCGACGAGTTCAAGAATGCTGACGGCGACCCGCTGCCGGTAATCATCGTCAAGGCTGACGGCGGTTACCTGTACGCCACCACTGACCTGGCGGCCGTGCGCTACCGCAGTGGCAAACTGAAAGCCGATCGCGCGCTGTACTTCGTCGACCAGCGTCAGGCCCTGCACTTCCAGCAAGTGTTCGCCGTGGCGCGCAAGGCCGGTTTCGTCACCCATCCGATGGAGATGGAACACATGGGCTTCGGCACCATGAACGGCGCTGACGGCCGTCCGTTCAAGACCCGTGACGGCGGCACCGTGAAGCTGATCGACCTGCTAACCGAAGCACAGGAACGTGCCTACAGCCTGGTGAAAGAGAAGAACCCTACGCTTGCCGAAGACGAACTGCGCAACATCGCCAAAGTCGTCGGCATCGGCGCGGTGAAGTACGCCGACCTGTCGAAGCACCGCACCAGCGACTACAGCTTCAACTTCGACCTGATGCTCAACTTCGAAGGCAACACCGCGCCGTATCTGCTCTATGCCTACACCCGCGTCGCCGGCGTGTTCCGCAAACTGGGCAAGGACTTCAGCGAAGTCGATGGCCAGATCGTGCTGGAAGCCGCACATGAGCAAGAGCTGGCGGCGAAACTGGCGCAGTTCGGCGAAGTGCTGAACAACGTGTCCGAGAAAGGCACGCCGCACATTCTCTGCACTTACCTATACGACGTTGCCGGTCTGTTCTCCAGCTTCTACGAGAACTGCCCGATCCTCGCCGCCGAAACCCCGGCCCAGATGCAGAGCCGTCTGCGTCTGGCCGCGCTGACCGGTCGCACCCTCAAGCAAGGCCTGGAGCTGCTGGGTCTGGAAACTCTGGAGCGTATGTAAGTTGGCTGCCAAGAAAAAACCTGCACCCAAGCGTGGCGCCAGCCGTTACCAAGCTCCTGCGAAGCAACCGATTCCGGGCTGGCTGTGGATGGCCATCGGCCTCACGGTCGGCGCGTTCATCGTGTTCCTGATGAAGCTCGAGCCGGGCAAGGGTAGCGACACGGTCAAGCGTGAGAAGGTCGAACAGGCGCAACAGCAGAAAGCGTCGAAGATCGCCGAGGCCAACAAGACTCCGCCGAGTCCGACTCAGCCAGTGAAGCCGAAGTACGACTTCTACACCCTGTTGCCGGAATCGGAAGTGATCGTGCCGCCGGACGCGGTGCCGGAGAAGACTCTACCGACGCCACAAGTGCCGGCCATCCCGACCACGCCAGTGACCCCGGCGGAAGCGGCGAAGATCGACACCGCGCGCGCGCAGGCAGCACTGGCCGGGATTACCCCGCCGCCAGCGCCACCAGTGAGCAAAGCGGCGCCGGTGACCAAGTTCTTCCTGCAGGCCGGTTCGTTCCGCAAGGAGACGGATGCCGACAAGGTGCGTGCGCAGATCATTCTGCTCGGTCAGGCGGTGGCGGTTGAGTCCGGCACGGTGAAGGATGAAACCTGGTATCGCGTTTTGGTTGGTCCGTTCAGCAACCGCGAACAACTGACCACGGCACAGAAACAACTGGCCGGCGCCGGCTTCAGCAACCTGTTGTTACAACAACGCCAAAGCCGCTGACCCTCGGCCGATCATTCCCACGCTCTGCGTGGGAATGCCTCAAGGGACGCTCCGCGTCCCAGCGGTGAAGGGACGCAGAGCGTCCCGGGCTGCGTTCCCACGCAGAGCGTGGGAACGATCAAATACAAGACACCGCTCGTCCCCTCTCCTGCGCTACGGTTGAAATCCTCTCCAGCACCCCCATATGAATGGGCATAAGGCACTTTCGCCCCGCTGTGTGGAGACTCTTCCCTTGACCACCATCGTTTCAGTCCGCCGTCACGGCAAAGTCGTCATGGGCGGCGACGGCCAGGTTTCTCTCGGCAATACCGTGATGAAAGGCAACGCGAAAAAAGTCCGTCGCCTGTACCACGGCCAGGTCATCGCCGGTTTTGCCGGTGCCACCGCTGACGCCTTTACCCTCTTCGAACGTTTCGAAGGCCAGCTCGAGAAACATCAGGGCCACCTGGTACGCGCCGCTGTCGAACTCGCCAAAGAATGGCGCACCGACCGCTCCCTGAGCCGCCTCGAAGCCATGCTCGCGGTTGCCAACAAAGACGCTTCGCTGATCATCACCGGCAACGGTGACGTGGTTGAACCCGAAGATGGCCTGATCGCCATGGGTTCCGGCGGCGCCTACGCGCAAGCCGCCGCCAGCGCGCTGCTGAAAAAGACCGACCTGTCGGCCCGTGAAATCGTCGAAACCGCCCTCGGCATCGCCGGCGACATCTGTGTATTCACCAACCACACTCAGACCATTGAGGAGCAGGATCTCGCTGAATAAGCCTGACGCGGCCCTGTGCCACGGCTTGTTTCTGCTTGAGGACCGTCAATTATTATGTCCATGACTCCCCGCGAAATCGTCCACGAACTCAACCGCCACATCATCGGCCAGGACGATGCCAAGCGCGCCGTCGCGATTGCCCTGCGCAACCGCTGGCGCCGCATGCAGCTGCCTGAAGAGCTGCGTGTTGAAGTGACCCCGAAGAACATCCTGATGATCGGCCCGACCGGCGTCGGTAAAACCGAGATCGCCCGTCGTCTGGCGAAACTGGCCAACGCGCCGTTCATCAAAGTCGAAGCGACCAAGTTCACCGAAGTCGGCTACGTTGGCCGTGACGTCGAATCGATCATCCGTGATCTGGCCGACGCCGCGATCAAGATGCTCCGCGAGCAGGAAATGACCCGCGTGCGCCATCGCGCCGAAGACGCTGCCGAGGATCGTATCCTCGACGCACTGCTGCCGCCGGCACGCATGGGCTTCAGCAATGAAGAAACCCCAAGCAGCGATTCCAACACCCGTCAGCTGTTCCGCAAGCGTCTGCGCGAAGGTCAGTTGGATGACAAGGAAATCGAAATCGAAGTCGCCGAAGTGGCCGGCATCGAGATCGCCACGCCGCCAGGCATGGAAGAGATGACCAACCAGTTGCAGTCCTTGTTTGCCAACATGGGCAAGGGCAAAAAGAAAGCGCGCAAGCTCAAGGTCAAAGAAGCGCTGAAGCTGGTGCGCGACGAAGAAGCCGGGCGTCTGGTCAATGAAGAAGAGCTGAAAGCCAAAGCGCTGGAAGCGGTTGAACAGCACGGTATCGTGTTCATCGACGAGATCGACAAAGTCGCCAAGCGTGGCAACGTCGGCGGCGCCGATGTGTCCCGTGAAGGCGTGCAGCGCGACCTGCTGCCGCTGATCGAAGGCTGCACCGTCAACACCAAGCTGGGCATGGTCAAAACCGACCACATCCTGTTCATCGCTTCCGGTGCGTTCCACCTGAGCAAGCCGAGCGATCTGGTGCCTGAGCTGCAAGGTCGTCTGCCGATTCGCGTTGAGCTCAAAGCGCTGAGCCCGTCAGACTTCGAACGCATCCTCAGCGAACCGCATGCCTCGCTCACCGAGCAATATTGCGCACTGCTGAAAACCGAAGGCCTGAACATTCAGTTCGAGCCCGAAGGCATCAAGCGTCTGGCGGAGATCGCCTGGCAGGTCAACGAGAAGACCGAGAACATCGGTGCCCGTCGTCTGCACACACTGCTTGAGCGTCTGCTTGAAGAGGTGTCGTTCAGCGCCGGCGATCTGGCCAGCACCCACGATGAGAAGCCGATTCTGATCGACGCCGAATACGTCAACAGTCACCTCGGCGAATTGGCGCAGAACGAAGACCTGTCCCGTTATATCCTGTAGGTCACCGTCCCTGTAGGAGCTGCCGCAGGCTGCGATCTTTTGATCTTTGATTTTTAAAAGACAAGATCAAAAGATCGCAGCCTGCGGCAGCTCCTACAGGGTGTTCCTCTAGTCGGATGACCTGCAATGACTACTATCCCCACCGACATCAAACTGCACAAAGCCTCGAAAACCCTGACGCTCACCTACGCGTCCGGCGAGGAATACACCCTGCCCGCCGAATTCCTGCGCGTGCATTCCCCCTCCGCCGAGGTCCAGGGCCACGGCAAACCGATCCTGCAATTCGGCAAGCTCAACGTCGGCCTGAGCAAACTGGAACCGGCCGGTCACTACGCACTGAAACTGACCTTCGACGACGGTCACGACAGCGGCTTGTTCACCTGGGATTATCTCTACGAGCTGGGGCGACGTTATGACGCACTCTGGGCCGATTATCTGGCCGAGCTCAAAGCGGCGGGCAAGACCCGCGATCCGAACGAGTCAGTCGTCAAGCTGATGCTCTAGCTCGTGCCTTGCGCTCATTAGAGGGCATTTTCTAAATTCATCTGTTTGAATGCTCTGCTGTGTGGCCGAGGATCGGCCCGCTTGCGAAAAAAATTAAACTCGGGTAACCAATGGAGCTGGCAAGTTCCCTGCAGTGCTCTACGACTGTAAAGCAGCTATGCAGAATTAACGGTCACCCGAGCAGTAGTACCTGGCATTGGCTGTGGAACTGCACAGCAGAAAACCGGGTACTCGTCTCAGGACAATGGAGCGTCGTAGATGAGTAACAAGAATAACGATGACCTGAAGTACCAAGCCTCGGAAAACACCCTGGGGCTTAATCCCGTCGTTGGGCTACGCGGAAAGGATCTGCTGGCCTCTGCTCGTATGGTGCTGAAACAGGCCATCAGACAACCGATCCATAGCGTCAGGCACGTTACCCATTTCGGCCTCGAACTGAAGAACGTGCTGTTTGGTAAATCCGAACTGCAACCGGCTGGCGATGACCGTCGCTTCGCCGATCCTGCGTGGAGCCAGAACCCGCTCTACAAACGTTATCTGCAAACTTACCTGGCGTGGCGCAAGGAACTCCATGCCTGGATCGATGACAGCAGCCTGTCACCCAAAGACATCGCCCGCGGCCACTTCGTCATCAATCTGATGACCGAAGCCATGGCCCCGACCAACACCGCGGCCAACCCCGCAGCGGTCAAACGCTTCTTCGAAACCGGTGGCAAGAGCCTGCTCGATGGCCTCTCGCATCTGGCCAAGGATCTGGTCCACAACGGCGGCATGCCGAGCCAGGTCAACATGGGCGCGTTCGAGGTCGGCAAGAGCCTCGGCGTCACCGAAGGCGCGGTGGTGTTTCGCAACGACGTGCTGGAGCTGATCCAGTACAAGCCGATCACCGAGCAGGTCCACGAGCGTCCACTGCTGGTGGTGCCGCCACAGATCAACAAGTTCTACGTATTCGATTTGAGCCCGGACAAGAGTCTGGCGCGCTTCTGCCTGCGCAATAACGTGCAGACGTTTATCGTCAGCTGGCGCAACCCGACCAAGGCGCAGCGCGAGTGGGGCCTCTCGACGTATATCGATGCGCTGAAAGAAGCGGTCGACGTGGTCACCGCGATCACCGGCAGCAAAGACGTAAACATGCTCGGCGCCTGCTCCGGCGGCATCACCTGCACCGCCCTGCTCGGCCACTACGCGGCGATCGGCGAGAAGAAGGTCAATGCCCTCACGCTGCTGGTCAGCGTGCTCGACACGACGCTGGACAGCGACGTCGCCCTGTTCGTCGACGAGCAGACCCTGGAGACCGCCAAGCGCCACTCGTACCAGGCCGGCGTGCTCGAAGGCAAAGACATGGCCAAGGTCTTCGCGTGGATGCGTCCCAACGACCTGATCTGGAACTACTGGGTCAACAACTACCTGCTCGGCAACGAGCCGCCGGTGTTCGACATCCTGTTCTGGAACAACGACACCACACGGTTGCCCGCCGCATTCCATGGCGACCTGATCGAGATGTTCAAAAACAATCCACTGATTCGCCCGAATGCACTGGAAGTGTGCGGCACGCCGATTGACCTCAAGCAGGTCACCGCTGACATCTTCTCGCTGGCCGGCACCAACGACCACATCACACCGTGGAAGTCCTGCTACAAGTCGGCGCAGTTGTTTGGTGGCAAGGTCGAGTTCGTGTTGTCGAGCAGCGGGCATATCCAGAGCATTCTGAACCCGCCAGGCAACCCGAAATCGCGTTACATGACTGGCGAAGAAATGGCGGCCAATGCCGATGAGTGGCAAGAGAACTCGACCAAGCACACCGATTCCTGGTGGCTGTACTGGCAGGCGTGGCAGGCCGAGCGCTCGGGCAACCTGAAAAAGGCCCCGCTGAAACTGGGCAACAAGGCGTATCCGGCGGGTGAAGCATCGCCGGGCACTTACGTTCACGAGCGGTAACTGACACCACCACACCCCGTGTAGGAGCAGCCTTCGGCAGCTCCTACACGGGGTGTGGTGAATTTAAATCCACAGGGCCTGACGCATGCCGCAACCGTTCATATTCCGTACCGTCGATCTGGATGGCCAGACCCTCCGCACGGCGGTACGCCCCGGCAAGCCTCACTTGACGCCCTTGCTGATTTTCAACGGCATCGGCGCCAACCTGGAGCTGGTTTTTCCGTTTGTCGCGGCGCTGGACCCGGATCTGGAAGTGATCGCCTTCGACGTGCCCGGTGTCGGCGGTTCCTCGACGCCGAACCGACCGTATCGCTTTCCCGGGCTGGCCAAGCTGACGGCGCGGATGCTCGATTACCTCGACTACGGTCAGGTCAACGTCATCGGCGTGTCGTGGGGCGGTGCGCTCGCGCAGCAGTTCGCCTACGACTACCCCGAGCGTTGCAAGAAACTGGTGCTGGCGGCGACCGCGGCCGGTGCGGTGATGGTGCCGGGCAAACCGAAAGTGCTGTGGATGATGGCCAGTCCGCGGCGCTACATTCAGCCTTCCCATGTGATCCGCATCGCCCCGCTGATCTACGGCGGCTCGTTCCGTCGAGACCCGACGCTGGCGGCCAGCCACGCCGCGAAAGTGCGTTCGGCGGGCAAGCTCGGTTATTACTGGCAACTGTTCGCAGGCCTCGGCTGGACCAGCATTCACTGGCTGCACAAGATCCACCAGCCGACGCTGGTGCTGGCCGGCGATGACGATCCGCTGATCCCGCTGATCAACATGCGCATGCTCGCCTGGCGCATTCCCAACGCCCAACTGCACATCATCGACGACGGTCATCTGTTCCTGATTACCCGTGCTGAAGCGGTGGCGCCGATCATCATGAAATTCCTCCAGGAGGAACGTCAGCGCGCGGTGATGCACCCGCATCCGACACCGCTGGGCGGTTAACCCCGGCGGCAGGCTTTATGCAGGCCTTTGGCAAAGAGTGCGCGGCAGGACGCCGCGCAGGCAGCAACCCGCAACAGCGTCTATGGTGTTCTGGTTCGGTGAGTTTGTTTTTGGCCTGAAGACGAAGGAGTGTTGAGTCATGCGCGACAAACCAGCGACGGGCGGAGTGCCCAGCCCCGCCGTGTTCATCAACGCACAAAGTGCGATCACCGGCCTGCGTGGCCGGGACATGATCTCGACCTTGCGCAGCGTCGCCGCCCATGGCCTGCGCAATCCGATTCACAGTGCGAAGCACGCGTTGAAACTCGGCGGTCAATTGGGCCGCGTGCTGCTCGGCGAAACCCTGCACCCGACCAATCCGAACGACAGCCGCTTCGCCGATCCGGCGTGGAGCCTCAACCCGTTTTACCGGCGCAGCCTGCAGGCCTATCTGGCCTGGCAAAAACAGGTCAAAAGCTGGATCGATGAAAGCAACATGAGCCCGGACGATCGCGCTCGTGCACACTTCGCCTTCACCCTGCTCAACGACGCCGTGGCGCCGTCGAACACCTTGCTCAATCCGCTGGCGGTCAAGGAGCTGTTCAACTCCGGCGGGCACAGTCTGGTGCGCGGCCTCAGTCACCTGTTCGATGACTTACTGCACAACGACGGCCTGCCACGTCAGGTGACCAAACAAGCCTTTGAGGTCGGCAAGACCGTCGCCACCACCACCGGCTCGGTGGTGTTTCGCAACGAAATGCTGGAGCTGATCCAGTACAAACCGATGAGCGAAAAGCAGTACGCCAAGCCGCTGCTGGTGGTGCCGCCGCAAATCAACAAGTACTACATTTTCGACCTGAGCCCACACAACAGCTTCGTCCAGTACGCACTGAAGAATGGCCTGCAAACGTTCATGATCAGTTGGCGCAATCCGGATGTACGTCATCGCGAATGGGGCCTGTCGACCTACGTCGAAGCGGTGGAAGAAGCGATGAACATCTGTCGGGCGATCACCGGCGCCCGCGAGGTCAACCTGATGGGCGCCTGCGCCGGCGGGCTGACCATCGCCGCCCTGCAAGGCCATTTGCAGGCCAAGCGGCAACTGCGACGGGTCTCCAGCGCGACCTATCTGGTCAGTTTGCTCGACAGTGAAATCGAAACCTCAGCCACGCTGTTTGCCGATGAACAAACCCTCGAAGCCGCCAAGCGCCGCTCCTACCAGAAAGGCGTACTCGACGGTCGCGACATGGCCAAGGTCTTCGCCTGGATGCGCCCCAACGATTTGATCTGGAGCTACTTCGTCAACAACTACCTGTTGGGCAAAGAACCGCCGGCCTTCGACATCCTCTACTGGAACAACGACAACACGCGCTTGCCCGCCGCATTTCACGGTGACCTGCTGGACTTCTTCAAGCACAACCCGTTGACCCATCCGGGCGGTCTCGAGGTGTGCGGCACACCGATCGATTTGCAGAAAGTCACCGTCGACAGCTTCAGCGTAGCTGGCATGAACGACCACATCACCCCGTGGGACGCGGTGTATCGCTCGACCCTGTTGCTCGGCGGCGAGCGACGTTTCGTGCTGTCCAACAGCGGTCATGTGCAGAGCATCCTCAACCCGCCGAGCAACCCGAAAGCCGCCTATGTCGAGAACGCCAAGATGAGCAGCGACCCGCGCGCCTGGTACTACGACGGCAAGCACGTCGACGGCAGTTGGTGGCCGCAGTGGCTGGAATGGATTCAACAGCGCTCCGGGGCGCAGCACGAAACCTCGTTCACCCTTGGCAACCCGAACTATCCACCGATGGAGGCAGCGCCCGGTACTTACGTGCGTGTGCGCTGACGCTTAACCGAACTTTTCTAAGAAGACTGGATGAAAACCCGCGACCGGATTCTCGAATGTGCTTTGCAACTGTTCAACGAAAAGGGCGAGCCGAATGTCTCCACCATGGAGGTGGCCAATGAAATGGGGATCAGCCCGGGCAACCTCTACTACCACTTCCACGGCAAGGAACCGCTGATTCTCGGGTTGTTTGAACGCTTCCAGAATGAACTGGCGCCACTGCTCGATCCACCGGCGGATGTGGAGCTGGCGCCGGAGGATTACTGGCTGTTTTTGCATTTGATTGTCGAGCGGCTGGCGCAATATCGGTTTTTGTTTCAGGACCTGTCGAACTTGGCCGGACGCTTGCCGAAGCTGGCCAAGGGCATTCGTCATCTGCTCAATGCGTTGAAGCGCACGCTGGCGTCGTTGTTGGCGCGATTGAAGGCGGCGGGGCAACTGGTCAGTGATACGCAGGCGTTGGGGCAACTGGTGGAGCAGATCACCATGACGTTGCTGTTCTCGCTGGATTATCAGCGGATTCTGGATCGTGAGGGGGAAGTGAGGCTGGTGGTTTATCAGATCATGATGCTGGTGGCGCCGCATTTGCTGCCGCCGGTTAAGGTCGCCACGGAGCGGATGGCCCTGCAATACCTTGAAGATCACGACTGAAATCAAAAGCCCCTCACCCTAGCCCTCCCGAAACGTCGGACCGCCCGGAGGGAGAGGGGACTGATTGGGGGATGCTGATGAGCTACACCGACCTGAAAGGGTTTTGTTGAATCCATAATCGACTCGATCGTTCAGGTCGACGTACGACGCAAGACACCTCGGTCGGTCCCCTCTCCCTCTGGGAGAGGGCTAGGGTGAGGGGCTGTTGGAATTCAGATACAAAAACGCCCGACCTTCACAGGCCGGGCGTTTTCTTTTGCCCTGAAGAATCAGGACTGACTGGTTGGCGTCGACGGCGTCGATGCAGCAGTCGGGGTGGCCGCCGGAGTCGGTGCTGCGGCGGAGTTCGACGCACTTACCGGAGCTGCTGGAGTGGCCGGTTTGGCTGCAGCAGGTGCGGCCGGTTTCGGCGCGGCGGCTTTCGCTGCGGCCGGTTTTTTCACGGCAGGCTTCTTCGCCGCAGCGGGTTTGGCCGCAGGTTTGGCAGCCGGTTTGGCGGCAGCGGTTTTCGCGGCTGGCTTGGCGGCTGGTTTCGCTGCCGTTTTGGCCGCAGGTTTTGCTGCCGGTTTGGCGGCGGCTTTGGCAGCAACCGGTTTGGCTGCAGCTTTAGCAGCTGGCTTGGCCGCTGCGGTTTTTGCTGCTGGCTTGGCCGCTGCTTTAGCTGCGGGTTTAGCCGCTGCTTTTGCCAGTGGCTTGGCAGCGGATTTTGCCGCTGGTTTGGCCGCCGCAGTTTTCGCTGCCGGTTTTGCCGCAGCGGTTTTCGCCGCCACAGGTTGAGCCTTCAGACCGGTGAGTTTTTCGATCTGTTTGGTCAGTGTGTCGACCTTGCTGTTAAGTGCCTTGACCTCATTGCGGCTCGGTACACCCAGGCGCGAAATCGCGCTGTTCAGGCGCTTGTCGAAAGCCCCTTCCAGCTCGTCCCACTTGCCCAGTGCGCGATCTTTCACGCCGCTGATGCGCGACTTGGCCGAAGAAGCAGAGTCCTTGGCGGCATCGACTTTTTTGCCGACTGCGGACTTGGTGAGCTTCTCGGCTTTCTCGCCGTCTTTGACCAATGTATCGAAGAGCTTGCTGCCGTCAGTGTCGATCTTCGAGTACACGCCTAAACCAGCCAGCCAGATTTTGCGGGAGTAGTCTTCGACTTTCCCGATCCACGAGCTGCCTTCTTTATCGGTGTTCTTTTTACCAGCCATCCCGTTCTCCTTAAGATTTACGCGCGACGCGTTCGAGCAATGCCGTCAGCTCATCGAGCTTAGCAGAGAGTGTCTCAACGTCATGTTTAGACGGAATGCCGATACGATTCAAGGCGCTTGCTACACGGGAGTCGAACGCCTTCTCGACCTTGTCGAGCTGAACTTCGACACGACCTTTGAAAGAACTCACTTCGCTCTTGGCTTCATCGATCTCGGCGTTGGCCGCTTCGAGTTTTTCGGTGACGGCTTTTTTGCCTTTCTTTTCAACACTTTGACCAGCCTTGATCAACTCTTGAAAGTAGTCGCTGCCTTCTTGGCCGACCTTGGCGTAGGCACCCAGGCCTGCCAGCCAGATCTTGCGGGCATAGGATTTGACGTCGCTCAGAGCAGAAGTCGAAGCGTCGATTTTTTTCTTCAAAATTACTTTGGCCATGGTGCACCTCACGCGCAGAAGGTTTGAGGAACTGCCCGGGAAAGTGTCGGGCTCAGGCACAAAGTAGGCAGAAAAATTAGAAACGGCACCCTAACAACTGACATGAATCGGTGGTGCCTGAATGAAAAGATCGCAGCCTTCGGCAGCTCCTACAGGGAAATGCGAGGTGCGATCTTTTGATGTTCAAACCAAAGCTTTGTCGAGGGCTTTTTCGATTTCGGCTTTGATCATGCCGCTCATGGCCGACATCATCAGGCCCAGCTCAACGTCGACCTTGATCGAATCGTCCGCCACATGCACCGCGCCTTTCACGCCCGAGCGCTTGAGGTTCAGGGTGTCGCCGGACCATTGCGGCTCCAGGCCATATTGCTCGGAGAGTTTTTGCGCCAGCTTGTCGGCCTTCTCGCGGGCGGCTTCCTTACCCAGATTGTGGGCACGCTCAACAGTGATTTTGGCCATTGATTGACTCCTGCTTTTTGAATGGGGCGAAAAAGATGTGTCGGTAAATCTTGACCGCCGCTGCGGCAAATCGTCCCGAGGGTTGCCCATCTTACCTTTAGCCATTCCAAGACAAAGCATGGCTTGGGGATTAGAATGTCGCGCATTCTCTTTTGGTGACAGCGATATGAATGATCAGCGCAAAGGCAGCGATGCCGAACCCACCACTCACTTCGGCTTCAAAAACGTTCCGGAAAGCCAGAAAGCGGAAAAAGTCGCTGAGGTTTTCCACTCGGTAGCCGCCAAGTACGACCTGATGAACGACCTTCTGTCGGGCGGCATGCACCGTCTGTGGAAGCGTTTCGCGATCGAACTGTCGGGCGTGCGCAGCGGTAACCGCGTGCTGGACATCGCCGGCGGTACCGGTGACCTGACCAAAAAGTTCTCGCACCTGGTCGGCCCGACCGGTCAAGTGGTGTTGGCCGATATCAACGAATCGATGCTCAAGGTCGGTCGTGACCGCCTGCTCGATCTGGGTGTCGCCGGCAACGTCGAATTCGTTCAGGCGGACGCGGAAAAACTGCCGTTCCCGGACAATCATTTCGACTGTGTGACCATCGCCTTCGGCCTGCGCAACGTGACGCACAAAGAAGACGCCCTGCGCTCGATGCTGCGCGTACTCAAGCCGGGCGGTCGTCTGCTGGTGCTGGAGTTCTCCAAGCCGACCAATGCGCTGATGTCGAAAGCCTACGACGCCTATTCGTTCGCCTTCATGCCACTGATGGGCAAGCTGATCACCAACGACTCGGAAAGCTATCGCTACCTGGCCGAATCGATCCGCATGCACCCGAATCAGGAAACCCTGAAGTCGATGATGGTCGACGCCGGTTTCGACCGCGTGACCTATCACAACATGACCGCAGGCATCGTCGCCCTGCACCGCGGCATCAAGCCCTGATGTTGCTCACCGGGCTGCTCGCCAGCGTTGAACTCGGCCTCAACCGGGTGCTGCGTCTCGACAGCACGGCGCTGCCGCGGCTGGCGCATTTGACCGGCAAGGTGATTGCCGTCGACTGCCGCAGCCCGGCGCTGCAACTGTTCATTCTGCCGAGCGACGAAGGTTTGATGCTGGCCTCGCACTGGGAAACCGGTGTCGACTGCACCCTGCGCGCGCCGGCCTCCAGCCTGATCAAACTGGCCGTGAGCAAAGACAAGACCGCGGTGTTGCACGCCCCGGAAGTCGAGCTCGATGGCGACAGCGGCGTGCTGCTGGAGCTGGCCGGTGTCCTGCAAGACCTTGAGCTGGACTGGGAGTACGAACTCTCGCGCTGGCTCGGCCCGGTCGCCACGCAACTGGTCGGTGGCCATCTGCGCAGCCGCGCGCGCTGGTATCAACAAGGATTTGCCAGCCTCAACCAGAACCTCGCCGAATACCTCGCCGAAGAATCGCGCACCCTAGTCGGGCAGCGCGAAGCCGAAGCGCGGTTCAGCGAACTGGACCGGATCAAACTTGATCTGGAACGTCTCGAGGCGCGTTTCGAGCGCCTTTCCCGATCCCTCGACCCAAGCGATAACGCATGAAGCTGCTCGCCGTCCGCCGTCTGTTGCGCATCCAGTCTGTCGTGATCCGCTACCGCCTCGATGACCTGCTGTTCGATCTGCCGCTGCCCTGGTTCCTCCTGGCGCTGCGCTATGTGCTGCCGTGGCGCTGGTTCCCGCGCAAGCCGCTGGACCTGAGCCGTGGCGCGCGTCTGCGTCTGGCGTTGCAGGATCTCGGGCCGATTTTCATCAAGTTCGGGCAGATTCTCTCGACCCGCCGCGACCTGCTGCCGGAAGACATCGCCGATGAGCTGATGCTGCTGCAGGACCGCGTGCCGCCGTTTGACTCGCAACTGTCGATCAAGCTGATCGAAGAGCAACTGGGCAAGAAAATCAGCGACGTGTTCAGCCGTTTCGACGTCGAGCCGCTGGCCTCAGCCTCGGTTGCGCAGGTGCATGCCGCGCAGCTGAAAACCGGCGAAGAAGTCGTGGTCAAGGTGATCCGCCCGGGCCTGAAGCCGATCATCGCGCAGGATCTGGCGTGGCTGTTCATCCTCGCCCGCGCCGCCGAAAAACTCTCGGCCGACGCGCGTCTGCTGCACCCGGTCGACGTGGTCCAGGACTACGAAAAAACCATCTACGACGAACTCGACCTGCTGCGCGAGGCGGCCAACGCCAGCCAGTTGAAGCGCAACTTCGAAGGTTCGCCGCTGCTCTATGTACCGCAAGTGTATTGGGACTGGTGCCGGCCGAAAGTGCTGGTGATGGAGCGCATCTACGGCATTCAGGTCACCGATCTGGCGACCCTCGCCGATCAGCGCACCGACATGAAAATGCTCGCCGAACGCGGTGTGGAGATTTTCTTCACCCAAGTGTTCCGCGACAGTTTCTTCCACGCCGACATGCACCCGGGCAACATCTTCGTCAGCACCGTCAACCCGTGGAGCCCGCAGTACATCGCGATCGACTGCGGCATCGTCGGCAGCCTGACCCCGGAAGACCAGGACTATCTGGCGCGCAACCTGTTCGCCTTCTTCAAGCGTGACTACCGTCGTGTGGCGCAACTGCACATCGATTCGGGCTGGGTGCCGGCGGAAACCAAACTCAACGAATTCGAAGCGGCGATCCGCACCGTGTGCGAACCGATCTTCGAAAAACCGTTAAAAGATATTTCATTTGGCCAGGTGCTCATGCGTCTGTTCCAGACCGCGCGGCGCTTCAACATGGAAGTGCAACCGCAACTGGTGCTGCTGCAAAAGACCCTGCTGAACATCGAAGGCCTCGGCCGTCAGTTGTATCCGGATCTGGATCTGTGGAACACCGCGCAGCCATTCCTCGAACGCTGGATGCGCGAGCGCGTCAGCCCCAAAGCCTTGCTGGGCAACGTGCAGAGCCAGTTCGAACAACTGCCGCATCTGGCCAACATGGCCCGCGACCTGCTCGAACGCATGTCGCAACCGCACGCCTACGATCCACCGCCGCCATGGCATAAACGCAAGGACGACTGGTTCCTGCGCTTGCTCGGTTGCGCGCATCTGGCCGGCGGGGTGATCCTCGCTATCGGTGGCCCGCTTAACGAGTTGGGGCATTGGCCTGCGGGAATCATGGTGGCAGTCGGCTTGTATCTGGTCGTTCGCCGATAGCCAGTTTCGTGATCGGCTGGCACACTGTTTCAATGCCTGAACCCGACTATTGAAGTGTGGGGTTCGCTGTCGGAGTCGAAGATGAAAAACTGGCTGGACGAGATCAAGTGGGACGCTGATGGCCTGGTGCCGGCGATTGCCCAGGATCACAAGACCGGACGCGTGCTGATGATGGCTTGGATGAACCGCGAAGCGCTGGAACTGACCGCCGCGGAAAACCGTGCAATCTACTGGTCACGTTCCCGTGGCAAGCTGTGGCGCAAGGGCGAGGAGTCAGGGCATGTGCAGACGCTGCATGAGATGCGTCTGGACTGTGACGCCGACGTGATCATCCTGATGGTTGAACAGATCGGCGACATCGCTTGCCATACCGGCCGTCAAAGCTGCTTTTACCGTGTCTTCGAGAACGGCGACTGGAAAACCGTCGACCCGGTCCTGAAAGACCCGCACGCTATCTATTCCGCAGGACACAAACATGAGTGACACCCTGACCCGCCTGGCCGAAGTGCTCGAAGAGCGCAAAGGCGCAGCCGCCGACAGCTCCTATGTGGCCAGTCTGTATCACAAGGGTTTGAACAAGATTCTGGAGAAAGTCGGCGAAGAGTCGGTCGAAACCATTATTGCCGCCAAGGACGCCGCGATCAGTGGCGACTGCAGCGACGTGATCTACGAGACCGCCGACCTGTGGTTCCACAGCATGGTCATGCTCGCCCAACTGGGGCAGCATCCGCAGGCCGTGCTGGATGAACTGGACCGTCGCTTCGGCCTGTCCGGACACGTCGAGAAAGCCTCGCGTCCGTCCGCCTGAACAACTTTTAGAGAGGAACAGCAACATGGGCATTTTTGACTGGAAACACTGGATCGTCATTCTGGTTGTCGTGGTGCTGGTGTTCGGCACCAAGAAACTGAAAAACCTCGGCACCGACGTTGGCGAGTCGATCAAGGGCTTCCGCAAAGCCATGAACGACGATGAAAAACCGGCTGCCGATCCAACCGTGACACCTGCGCAGCCAGTGCCACCGGTGCAGCCGCAAGCCACCGCTCAGGCCAACCCGCCGCACACCATCGATGTGCAGGCGCAGAAAGTCGAAGAGCCGATCCGCAAAGACGTGTGAGCACTGACTAATGTTTGGTATCAGCTTCTCTGAACTGCTGCTCGTCGGCCTCGTCGCCCTGCTGGTGCTGGGCCCCGAGCGTCTGCCGGGCGCTGCACGCACCGCCGGCCTGTGGGTCGGTCGGCTGAAGCGCAGCTTCAACGCGATCAAACAGGAAGTTGAACGTGAAATCGGTGCCGACGAGATTCGTCGGCAACTGCACAACGAGCACATTCTGTCGCTGGAGCAGGAGGCGCGGAAGATTTTCTCGCCGGTTCAGCAGGAGCCGACGCCGGTTGAGCATGTGGGTCAGCAGACGATTCATGCGCCGACTGCACCCGTCGCGCCTGCTCCGACACCTGCACCTGCTGCCGTTGTAGCGCCGACAGAACCGGCAGCCGTAGAAACCTCGGTTGAACACGTTGCGCCAAACGCCGCGCCGATCACACCAGCGCCTCACGACCCTACTCTGCCGCCGCGAGCCCCATGAGCGATCTCCCCGAAAACGACCAGCACATGCCGCTGGTTTCGCACCTCACCGAGTTGCGCACCCGCCTGCTGCGTTGTGTGGCGGCGATCTTCATCATCTTCGCCGGGCTGTTTGCGTTCACCCAGCAGATCTACACCTTCGTCTCGACGCCGCTGCGCCAATACCTGCCGGTCGGCGCGACGATGATCGCCACCGATGTGTCGTCGCCGTTCCTGACGCCGCTGAAGCTGACGATGATGGTCTCGCTGTTTCTCGCGATCCCGGTGATCCTGCATCAGATCTGGGGCTTTATCGCGCCGGGCCTGTACAAGCATGAGAAACGCATCGCGGTGCCGCTGCTGGTGTCGAGCATTCTGCTGTTCTATACCGGCATGGCGTTCGCCTATTACTTCGTGTTCCCGCTGATCTTCAAATTCTTCGCTGCGGCCACCCCGGCCGGCGTGGAAATGATGACCGACATCGCCAGTTACCTCGATTTCGTCATGACGCTGTTCTTCGCCTTCGGCGTGGCGTTCGAGATTCCGGTGGCCGTGGTGCTGCTGGTGTGGATCGGTGTAGTCGACGTCGCCTACCTGAAGAAAATCCGCCCGTACGTGATCATCGGCTGCTTCGTGGTCGGCATGATCCTGACGCCGCCGGACATCTTCTCGCAAACCCTGCTGGCCGTGCCGATGTGGATGCTGTTTGAAATCGGCATTCTGTTCGGTGGCCTGATCAGCAAGCGCGAACGCCCGGACGAGAACCCGGCCGACGACCACAACGACCAGCCACCAGCGACCCAGGCATGAACCTGCTGTTGCTCGAAGAGGCCGATTTCATTGCGGCCGACCGCGTGGTGCTGCGTGATCGCCGCTTGACACACATGCAGGAAGTTCATCGTTCGGAAGTCGGTGACAGCCTGCGCGTCGGGCGCATCAACGGGCTGATGGGTTCGGCTGAACTGCTGCGTCTGGAACCGGGTGAAGCGGAGCTGCGTGTCAGCCTCGATCAGCCGCCACCGGCCAAGCTGCCACTGACGCTGGTGCTGGCCCTTCCGCGCCCGAAGATGCTCCGCCGGGTGTTTCAGACCGTGGCGACCATGGGCGTGTCGAAGGTGATCCTGGTCAACAGCTACCGGGTCGAGAAGAGTTTCTGGCAGACGCCGTTTCTTGAGCCGGAAGCGATTCGCGAAAATTTGATCCTCGGCCTCGAACAAGCCCGCGACACCGTGCTGCCGGAAATCATCATCGAGAAGCGCTTCAAGCCATTCGTTGAAGACCGGCTGCCGGCGATTACCGAAGGCACCCTCGGGCTGGTCGGCCATCCCGGCAACTACCCACCGTGCCCGCGCGCGCTCAGCGAACCAGTGACGCTGGCCATCGGCCCTGAAGGCGGCTGGATCCCCTACGAAATCGATCTGCTGGCCAAGTCCGGCCTGCAACCGGTGCAACTCGGCGAGCGCATCCTGCGCGTCGAAACCGCCGTCACCGCCCTGCTCGCCCGTCTCTTCTAACCAAACACAGCTCCTACATTGATACCGTGCGGGTCCGGTGGATAAATGGTGTTACAGATTGCCATCATTCGGCCGATACCTTCTCCATAAGTCCAATTAGTGGTCCGAAGGGAGTGGTCGCATGTACCGTTGGTTAGCCGAGAGTCTTGGAAACGTCAGCGTCAAACGCAAGCTGGGCATCGGTTTCGGCCTGGTGCTGTTGCTGACACTGTTGATCACCTTCACCGGCTGGACCGGCATGAGCGGCATTATCAGCCGCGGTGACAAACTCGGCTTTATCTCCAGTCTCAACGAGCTGACCAAGGACCTGCGCCTGGCGCGCATGGACTACGACATGCGGCGCGGCGAACAGGGACCGGGCACCGTCAACGAATTCCTCAGCAAACTCGAAAGCGGTCTGCAATCGGCACGCGGCATGATCGAGCAGCCGTCCGATGTGGCGATGGTCGATCAACAATTGGCTGCCGTGGCCGAATACAAACGTGCCTTCGGCGAAATGACCCAAGCCACCGTGCAGCGTGAAGACGCACGCAGCAAACTAGGCGCCAATGCCGACAATGCCGTGGCCAAGGTCGGCGAGGTCGAGAGCGCGCTGCTACAAGGCGACAGCGTCGCGCAATACAACGCGGTGATCGAACTGAGCAAACTGCTGCAGCAAGCGCGATATCAGGTGCGCGGTTACACCTACAGCGGCAAGGCCGATGCCGAGCAACCCGCCCTGACCGCGATCGACAATGCCCTGAAAAACCTCGAAAGCCTGCCGTCCCGCGTCCCAGACCAGCATATCGCCAACCTGCAGCAAGCCACCGACTCGCTCAAGGCTTACCGTGCAGCCGTTGCGCAATTTCGTGATTCTCAAGTAAAAAACGCTGCAGCACTGGCCAACATGTCTGCTCAGGGCGACATTTTGATCGCCGTCAGCAAGAAACTGACTGAATCGCAGACCGTGGTTCGGGACACTGACGCCGCACGTGCCAAAAACCTGCTGCTGATCGCCACCGCACTGGCCGTCGCATTCGGCCTGCTGGCCGCCTGGGCGATCACCCGGCAGATCATCATTCCGCTGAACCAGACCCTGAAAGTCGCCGAGCGCGTGGCCGCCGGCGACCTGACCCACAACCTCGTTTCCCTGCGTCGCGACGAACTCGGCCAACTGCAACGCTCGATGCAGAGCATGACCCAAGGCCTGCGTGAACTGGTGGGCGGCATCAGCGATGGCGTCACTCAGATTGCCAGCGCTGCCGAAGAACTCTCAGCGGTGACCGAGCAAACCAGCGCCGGGGTCAATAATCAGAAAATCGAGACCGATCAGGTCGCCACCGCCATGAATGAAATGGCCGCCACCGTGCAGGAAGTCGCGCGTAACGCCGAGGAAGCCTCCGAAGCCGCCGTCGCCGCTGACCAGCAGGCCCGCGAAGGGGACAAGGTCGTCGGCGAAGCGATCGCGCAGATCGAGCGTCTGGCGGTTGAGGTTGGTCATTCCACCGAAGCCATGGGTGAACTCAAGCGCGAAAGCGACAAGATCGGCAGCGTCCTCGACGTGATCAAGTCGGTAGCCCAGCAAACCAACCTGCTGGCCCTCAACGCGGCCATCGAGGCGGCGCGTGCCGGTGAAGCCGGGCGTGGGTTTGCCGTGGTGGCCGATGAAGTGCGCAGCCTCGCGCAGCGCACGCAGAAGTCCACCGAAGAAATCGAAGAGCTGATCGTCGGCCTGCAGAACGGCACCCAGCAAGTGGCAACGATCATGGACAACAGCCGTACCCTGACCGACAGCAGCGTTGAGCTGACCCGTCGCGCGGGCGGGTCGCTGGAAAGCATCACCCGCACGGTTTCGGCGATTCAGGCGATGAACCAGCAGATTGCCGCAGCGGCCGAGCAGCAGAGCGCGGTGGCGGAAGAGATCAACCGTAGCGTGCTGAATGTGCGGGATGTGTCGGATCAGACGTCGGCGGCGAGTGAAGAGACCGCGGCGTCCAGCGTTGAGCTGGCGCGCCTGGGTACTCACTTGCAGATGCTGGTGGGGCGCTTCAAGGTTTGAGGTGATTCATCCACCTCGGTTCGCTCTGAACCGAGGTGATGCTATCGCTGGCAAGCCAGCTCCCACAGTGAATGGGTTGAACACAAACTTTGTGATCGACTACAAACCCTGTGGGAGCTGGCTTGCCAGCGATGGCGGCCGAGAGAACGCCGCAGTTACAGAACCTGACGCAGGAAGGCCTGCGCACGCGGATCCTTCGGTGTATCAAAGAATTCGGCAGGCGCGGCATCTTCCAACAGCTTGCCGTGATCGAAGAACAACACCCGATCCGCCACTTCCCGGGCAAAGCCCATTTCGTGGGTCACGCAAACCATGGTCATGCCTTCCACGGCCAGGTTCTTCATCACGTCCAGCACCTCACCGACCATCTCCGGGTCGAGGGCTGAGGTCGGCTCATCGAACAACATCACCTTCGGCTCCATCGCCAGCGCCCGGGCGATCGCCACGCGCTGTTGCTGACCGCCGGACAGACGTGACGGAAACTCGTTGGCCTTCTGTGCAATCCCGACCTTTTTCAGCAACTCCATAGCCTTGGCTTCGCGCTCTTTCTTGCCGCGCTTGCGCACGACTTTCTGCGCCAGACAGAGGTTTTCCAGCACGGTCATGTGCGGGAACAGGTTGAAATGCTGAAAGACCATGCCGACTTCGCGGCGGTAGGCGTTGACGTCGGTTTTCGGGTCGGCCAGTTGCAGGCCGTCGATGCTCACCGAGCCGGAATCGAACTCTTCCAGGCCATTGAGGCAACGCAGGAAGGTCGACTTGCCGGAACCCGACGGACCGATCACCACCAGCACTTCGCCCTTGGCCACCGTGGTGCTGACGTTATCCACCGCGCGCACCACCTGGCCACGGGTGTCGAAGACTTTTACCAGATCGCGGACTTCAATCACTTTGCGCGAGCCTCCGCTCAAGCCGGCTGGCGATTTTCGACAGCGGCAGGTTGATCAACAGGTACAGACCGGCGACGCAGAACAGAATCTCGAACGGCGAGAACGAGGTGGTGATGACTTCACGGCCGCTTTTCAGCAGCTCGGTGATGGCAATCACCGACACCAGCGAGGTGTCCTTGACCAGACTGATGAACTGCCCGGCCAGCGGCGGCAGCACGCGTTTGAATGCTTGCGGCAGCACAACGTGACGCATCGATTGACCGGCACTCAGACCAAGCGAACGCGCCGCTTCGTTCTGGCCACGGGCAATCGATTGCACGCCGGAACGGATGATCTCCGCCACGTAGGCACCGGTGAACAGCGACAGCGCGGCGATCCCGGCGAATTCGCGGGACAGGTTCATCACCGTGCCGATGAAGAAGTAGAAAATGAAAATCTGTACCAGCAGCGGCGTGCCGCGTACCAGTTCGACGTAAATGGTCGAGAGGTCGCGCAGGGTCGGGTTGCTGGACAGACGGCAGAGGCCGGTGACCAGACCGATCAGCAAACCGAGAATGCCGGAGACCACCGACAGCCAAAGTGTCGTCCACACCCCCCACAGCAGCGGTCCTGCCGCCCAATGCCGGGTCACGCCCACGACGTCGCCTTCGGCCACATCGTCGCCCTGAGCGAATTGCAGGCTGTTCTCGTCGACGGTCAGGTGCTGCTCGTCACCAGCGTCATTGCGCAGGGTGACTTGCGCGCTGCTGCCCTTGCGCACGAGTTCGGTGACGGTGGAAATGTCAGTGGCACGCTGGGTTTCTTCGGCCTGATAGGCGAAGTACTGCGGCACGCGGTTCCAGCGCCATTCGTAGGACATCAGCGACGTCGCGTAATACAACGCGCCCGCCAGGCCGACCAGCACCAGCACGGTGAGTACGTGCCAGGGCCATTGGGCTTTTTTCTGTTTCATTGCAGGTTCTCGGATGATCGTTCCCACGCTCTGCGTGGGAATGCCGCTCGGGACGCTCTGCGTCCCTGCCTGTTCGTGACGCGGAGCGTCACAGGATGCGCTCCCACGCGGACGGTTCGACGCCTCGACGTGGAAACGATCAGCGGATGCGCGTTATTCCATGTCCTTGAGCCACTCGGTGCTCTTGAACCACTTGTCATGGATGCGATCGTAGGTGCCGTCTTCGTGGATCTGGTGCAGGAAGTTGTTGATGAAATTGATGCTGTCGTAATCACCCTTCTTCAGTCCGAAGGCCAAAGGCTCGTAGGTGAACGGCTTGTCGAGGAACACCAGTTTGCCGGCACCAACCTTGGTCACCGCGACGACGTTGTACGGCGCGTCATAGATGAAGGCATCAGCCTTGCCGTTGACCACGTCGAGCACCGCTTCCTGCTCATTGTCGTAGCCGTGGTACTTGGCCTTGGAGATGAGCTTCTTGGCGACCATTTCGCCGGTGGTGCCGAGCTTGGAGGTGATGCGGTAGTCGGCGGTGTTCAGGTCTTTGTACGACTTGATAGTGCCTTCCAGCTCCTTGCGGATCAGCAGGGTCTGGCCGACCACGATGAACGGTTCGCTGAAATTCAGGCGCAGGTTGCGCTCCTGAGTCAAGGTCATGCCGCTGCCGATCATGTCGAACTTGTCGGTCATCAGCGCCGGGATGATGCCGTCGTAACCGGTCGAAACCAGCTCCAGTTTGACGCCCATGGCCTTGGACATGGCTTTGAGGATGTCGACTTCGAAACCGATGATTTCGCCGCGCTTGTTAGTCATTTCGAACGGCATGTAGGTCGGATCCATACCGACTTTCAACGTGCCGCGCTTGACCGCGTCATCGATTGCGCCAGCCTGCGCCGCATTGACTGCAACCAGTGCCGTGACGCCGACCAGCAGCATCGACAGATACTTCTTCATCTTCAAGTCCCCAAAACCATTGCGTGTGCGGCGCGAAAACCAACAGTGACGGGCAAAAAAGCCCGGGTGCGCCAATTCGGGGACGGATGCTAACGCACTCGTTCGTTTGCACAAGGTTTTTTGCCGGGGATTGTTGTTACGGGGAGGGATTAAAAAGCAAAAGATCGCAGCCTCCGGCAGCTCCTACAGGATTATGTGAACACCTGTAGGAGCTGCCGGAGGCTGCGATCTTTTTATCAGGCTGGCTGAACCTGCATGTTCACCGGTTGCAACGGCAACAACGGCGCATGCGGATCGGCTTTCACCGAAGCGCGCCAGGCATCCAGCCACTCGGCGTGACCTTCCGCCCAGACCTGTTCGTGCAAACGGGCCAGGGCAACAGGGTCGCTCAGCAGTTGCAGACGATCATGGTTGTTCAGCCCGGCCGGGCCGACCTTGATCGCGTGACGCACACGTTCCTGACGCAGCCACTCGATCGGTTCAGCCTGACCGTGACGCGAGGTCGCCAGCGAACACGCCAAAGCGTTCTGCTGCGGATCGACCACCGCGCGGACAAAGCCGTCGTTGAGGGCGTGGTAACGGTTTTCGTGGGTGTACTGGTCGGTCGCCAGCAGCGCCTGTGGCGGATTGTATTCCTCAGGAATGAGGAACAGGCTCTCGTCACGGGACTTCAGGCCCAGACCAACGCGGCTGGAAATCACCGACACCGGGATCGACAGCATCAGCGAACCGACGATCGGCACCAGCCACCAGAGGAAGCTCGGGTTCAGCCAGATCACCAGCAGCGCCCAGCAGAAGCCCAGCAGGGTCTGCGGACCGTGGCGTTTGACCGCCTCGCTCCATGGTGTCGAGTCGTCGTCACGCTGCGGCGAGTTCCAGGTCGCGGCCCAGCCGAGGAACGCGGCGAGGACGAAACGCGTGTGGAAAATCATCCGCACTGGCGCCAGCAGCATGGAGAACAGCATCTCCAGCAGCATCGACAGGGTCACCTTGAACTTGCCGCCGAACTCTTTCGCGCCCTTGGCCCAGATCAGGATGATGCTCAACAGTTTCGGCAGGAACAGCAGCACGATGGTCGTCGAGAACAGCGCGATCGCCTTGTCCGGGTGCCATTGTGGCCACAGCGGATAGAGCTGGCGCGGCTCGAGGAAGTACTGCGGCTCCATCAGCGTGTTCACCGCCAGCAGCGCGGTCGACAGCACCAGGAAGAAGAACCACAACGGCGCCGACAGGTACGACATCACGCCGGTGAGGAACACCGCGCGGTGCACCGGGTGCATGCCTTTGACCAGGAACAGACGGAAGTTCATCAGGTTGCCGTGGCACCAGCGACGGTCACGCTTGAGTTCGTCGAGCAGGTTCGGCGGCAGTTCTTCGTAGCTGCCCGGCAAGTCGTAGGCAATCCACACGCCCCAACCGGCACGGCGCATCAACGCGGCTTCAACGAAGTCGTGGGACAGAATCGCACCCGAGAACGCGCCTTTACCCGGCAACGGCGCCAAGGCGCAGTGGTCGATAAACGGCTTCATGCGGATGATCGCGTTGTGACCCCAGTAGTGGGATTCACCCAACTGCCAGAAGTGCAGACCGGCGGTAAACAGCGGGCCGTACACGCGGGTCGCAAACTGCTGCATACGCGCATAGAGAGTGTCCATGCCCGACGCACGCGGCGCGGTCTGGATGATCCCGGCGTCCGGCGTGGCTTCCATCAAGCGCACCAGACTGGTCAGGCACTCACCGCTCATCACCGAGTCGGCGTCGAGAACGACCATGTACTTGTAGTCACCGCCCCAACGACGGCAGAAGTCGTCGAGGTTGCCGCTCTTGCGCTTCACACGACGGCGACGGCGACGGTAGAAGATCTTGCCGAAACCTTTGGCTTCGCGGCAGACATCCAGCCAGGCCTGTTGTTCGGCGACGCAGATGTCGGTGTCATTACTGTCGCTGAGCACGAAGAAGTCAAAGCGGTCCAGATCACCAGTGGCAGCAACCGATTCGAACGTTGCTCGCAAACCGGCGAATACACGCGGTACGTCTTCGTTGCAGATCGGCATCACCAGCGCGGTACGCGCGTCTTTGGCAATCGGCTCGTTGCCGGCGCTTTTGCCGGAGATACGGTATTTATCGTGACCGGTGAGCAACTCGAGGAAGCCCATCAGCGCCGTCCAGAAACCAGCCGACACCCAGCAGAACAGAATCCCGAACAGAATCAGAATGCTGGTTTGCAGCGCATACGGCAGCACTTGCGTGGCGGTTTGCAGCAGCGGTTGATGCAGGACTTCTTCCAGATCGACGAACGACCAGCCCTGGTACGGCATGATGCCTTTCATGTACCAGCCGGCGACGATGGTCTGACCGAGCATCAGCAGCAACAGAATGTAGCGGCGGATCGAGCCGACGGTGCGCCAGCGCGCGGCCGGCAAGACGTTTTCGTCCTTCGGCGGCTGCGGCGGGTTGGTACGACCGGTCATACGGCGCCAGCCACGCACCAGAATATTGGTGCGCCACGGCTCCGGCACGACCTTGGTCCGACGGATCGGCGGCGTCGCCTTCATGCTGACGCGACCGCTGGCGTCGAGCACCAGCATCTCCGCGTCTTCAAGTTCTTCGGCGGTGCTCAGGGTCAGGCGCTTGCCCACCGAAGCCTGGGCGGCCTCGGCAGGAGCGTCGAACGTTGAAGACGACAGGCGTTCATGCAGCTCGCTGAACGACTGGCAGCCCGCGAGTTCCGCGCGCTGCTCGTCGGTCATCGGCAGATGCGCCAGATACTCGGACAGAGTCTCTGGCTGTACTTGAGAGTTACTCATCGGCAGGCAACTGATAGCTCCAGGTCTCGGTCAGGACTTCTTCAGTCGGTGCCGATTCCGGTGTGGCTGGGGCCGCGTCCGCAGCCGCTGGCTGCTTGGCGTCTTTGTTGGCCTTGTCCTTGGCATCTGCAGCTGGCTTGGCGTCGGCCTGTTTGGCCTCGGCGGCCTTGGCTTCCTTGTCGAGTTTCTCTTGTTGCTTGGCGGCAACCTTGTCGGCCTTGGCAACGGACGAGTTGGACGCCGGCACCGATTTCGCCAGATCAGCAGTCACGACTGGCTGAACCAGGGCGGCACGCATCTCGGTCGACTTGCTCGCGTCCTTGATCTTCATGCGCAGGGTCAAGCGCCAGCCTTTGGTTTCCGGGTTGTAGCGCACGCTGTTTTCAACCAGCTCGGCGTTGTCACCAACACTGACCTGACTGCGCACGTCGGCATCCGGGGTCAGCGCGGCCAGCGATGGACCTTCGAAGTCGACCAAGTAGGCAACGCTGCCATCCGGCTGACGGATCAGGTTCGATTGCTTGACGTCACCGGTCGAACGCAGAGTCTGCGAAACCCAGGCGCTGTCCGGCGCATGAATCGCCGCTTCGTCCATGGTCCAGTGCATGCGGTAGGCGAATTCCAGCGGCTGACCCGGCTCCGGCATTTTTTCCGGGCTCCAGAACGCAACGATGTTGTCGTTGGTTTCGTCGGCGGTCGGAATTTCTACCAGATCAACGGTGCCCTTGCCCCACTCGCCCTTCGGCTCGATCCAGGCGCTTGGGCGCTTGTCATAGCGGTCGTCGAGGTCTTCGTAGTGGCTGAAGTCGCGGCCACGTTGCAGCAGACCGAAACCACGCGGGTTCTCGATGCTGAAGTTGCTCACGGCCAGGTGTTTCGGGTTGTTCAGTGGACGCCAGATCCACTCGCCGTTACCGGCATGGATCGACAGACCGCTGGAGTCGTGCAGTTCACGACGGTAGTTGAGGACTTTCGACGGCTGGTTGGCGCCGAACAGGAACATGCTGGTCAGTGGCGCGATGCCCAGTTTGCCGACCTTGTCACGCAGGAACATCTGCGCTTTGACGTCGACAATGGTGTCGCTGCCCGGACGCAGGATCAGACGGTAGGCACCGGTGGCACGCGGCGAATCCAGCAGGGCGAAGATCACCAGATGCTTGTC
Source organism: Pseudomonas sp. GM24 (assembly GCF_000282235.1). Lineage (NCBI taxonomy): Bacteria > Pseudomonadati > Pseudomonadota > Gammaproteobacteria > Pseudomonadales > Pseudomonadaceae > Pseudomonas > Pseudomonas sp. GM24. Next base: position 27,772 of record NZ_AKJR01000007.1, read on the forward strand.
GCCCGGCTTCGGCTGTTGAATCCAGAACTCGCGGAAACGCGGGAATTCTTCGCCCGACGGCAGCGCGGTATCAATCGCCAGACCACGCGCCGAGAGGCCGTAGGTGTGGCCCTTGCCGACAACGCGGAAGTAACTCGCGCCGAGCATGGTCATGATTTCGTCTTGCTTGTCGGCCTTGTTGATCGGGTACAGCACACGGAAACCGGCATAACCCAGTTGTTCGGTGGCTTTCGGATCGAATTTCAGGTCGCCGAAATCGAAGCGCGTCGGATCGTATTTGATCTCTTCGACGGTGTTCGCTGTGATTTCGTTGATTTTCACCGGTGTATCGAAGTGCATACCCTGGTGATAGAAGGACAGTTTGAACGGGGTTTTCTGATCAGCCCACTCAGCCTTTTCGGTGAGGAAGCGGATTTTCTGATAGTCCGCGAACTTCATGTCGCGGAATTCGTTCGGCAGATTGCTGCGCGGGGCTTCGAACTTCTGCCCGGCCAGTTCTTTCGCCTTCGCCGATACATCGTCAAGATTGAACGCCCAAAGCTGGCCGGCGCTGAGCAGGCACAGGAGCGCCGAACCCGCTACCAGGGCACTTCGCATGCGTTTGGCAGACATTTTTGCTGCATTACAGGGACTAACAATCACGAGCAACCCTCGCCGAAAACAGATCAAAAAACCAACGGCCAGCTATCTATATGCCAGGTTGGCGAGCATTGTTCCGACTCCGCTGGGGCAAAATGATTCCCCAATCGGATCCGGACAAGTCTCTACCTAAGTGAAAATGGATCAGCGAACGCTGATCCCAGTGCGCGCGATTATCTAGTAGCCCGCATGACAACGCATCAGGGGTAACAAAGTATTTATCGCGAAAACACCCTAAAAACGGTCGAAATTTCCCAAAAAGGTGTTTCAAGCGCTTTCAGGTCTGTAACAAAAAGGTAACCGGGCCATCGTTGACCAAATGCACCTGCATATCGGCGCCGAATCTACCTGATGCCACAGTGCCATGCACCTGTTTCGCACTGCTTAATAGATAGTCGAACAATTCCTCGCCCAACGCCGGTGGCGCGGCTGTCGAAAAGCTCGGGCGCAACCCGCTTTTGGTGTCGGCCGCAAGGGTGAACTGCGAGACCAGCAGCAACCCGCCACCGACATCGGCGAGGGACAAGTTCATCTTGCCCTCCGCATCACTGAATACCCGATAGTTAAGCAGCTTATGCAGAAGTTTGTCGGCGCTGGTACGCGTGTCGTCGGGTTCGACCGCCACCAGCACCAGCAAACCGTGATCGACCGCCCCGACTACCTCACCCGCGACTTCAACCCGCGCACCGCGTACCCGCTGTAAAAGCCCCTTCATGCTTCTTCGGGCGGCAGGTCGAGCAGGCGCCGAGCCATATTGCCCGCGGCGCGCACCAGTGCATCGGTGATGCCCGGTTCGGATGCGGCGTGGCCGGCATCACGGATCACCTGCAGTTCGCTGTTCGGCCAGGCTTGATGCAGTTCCCAGGCGTTGTCGAGCGGGCAGATCACGTCATAGCGACCGTGAATGATCACGCCGGGCAGATGGGCGATCTTGCCCATGTCACGAATCAGCTGGTTCGGCTCAAGGAAGGCGTTGTTGGTGAAGTAATGGCATTCGATCCGCGCAATCGACAGCGCGCGCTGCGGCTCGGAGAAGCGATCGACCACCAGCGGGTTCGGCCGCAGGGTCGCGGTGCGCCCTTCCCACGTCGACCAAGCCTTGGCCGCGTGCATCTGGGCAATCTGGTCGTTGCCGGTCAGGCGCTTGTGGAATGCGCTAAGCAGATCGTCGCGCTCGTCCAGCGGGATTGGCGCAATGTAATCCTGCCAATAATCGGGGAACAGACGACTGGCACCGGCCTGATAGAACCACTCGATTTCCTGCGGACGGCAGAGAAAGATCCCACGCAGGATCAGACCGTGAACACGCTCAGGGTGGGTTTGCGCATAGGCCAGCGCCAGGGTCGAACCCCACGAGCCGCCGAACAGCACCCATTTGTCGATGCCCAGGTGTTTGCGGATGCGCTCAAGGTCGGCAACCAGATCACAGGTGGTGTTGTTTTCCAGGCTGGCGTGCGGCGTGGAGCGCCCGCAACCGCGCTGGTCGAAGGTTACAATGCGATACAGGTTCGGATCGAAATAGCGACGGCTCTGCGCGTCGCAACCGGCGCCGGGGCCGCCATGAATGAACACAACCGGCAAACCCTCCGGTGAACCGCTTTCGTCGACGTACAGCGTATGGGTGTCATCGACAGCCAGATCGTGCCGGGCGTGAGGTTTGATCTGCGGAAACAAAGTCTGCATTGCGCGCTCCGTAAGGGGTCGAGGTCATCCCTGGGGGGACTTCTATTATTCTGCCGTTGGGCATCATAAACCCGATTTACGTCAATGAGCATGCTCCGGGGCCTGATCGTTC
>NZ_AKJR01000007.1:30210-48611 GCF_000282235.1 Pseudomonas sp. GM24
TCCGGGGCCTGATCGTTCCCACGCTCTGCGTGGGAACGATCAAGATCGCAGCTTTCGGCAGCTCCTACAGGGGTGAGTCAGCCGCGGTAGTGTTTTTCGCCCCAGGCCAGATAGCCTTGCAGCAATTCCTTTAGTACCACCCGCGTTGGCTCGGCGAGGTCAGGGCGATAGCGGAACGGTTCGAACTCTTCCATGTAGGTGCTCTGGCACAACTCCAGTTGCACCGCGTGGATGTTCTCGGCCGGGTTGCCGTAATGACGGGTGATGTGGCCGCCCTTGAAGCGTCCGTTCAGAACATGACTGTAGTTGCTATGACCAGCGCAGATCGCTTCCAGTTGCGCGGCCAATTGCGGATCACAACTGGCGCCATTGAAGGTGCCGAGGTTGAAGTCCGGTAGTTTGCCGTCGAACAGGTGCGGGATGATTGAGCGGATCGAGTGCGCGTCGAACAGCAGCGCGTAACCGAATTCGGCCTTCAGCCGTGCCAGCTCTTCCTGAAGCGTACGGTGATACGGCGTCCAGATCTGCTCCAGATAAGTCGCGCGTTCTTCTTTCGACGGCTCGTGGCCTTCGCGGAACAACGGAATGCCGTCGAACAGCGTCGCCGGGTAGAGCCCGGTGGTAGCGCCCGCATACAACGGTTTGTCGTCGGACGGCCGGTTCAAATCGATGACGAATCGCGAGTACTCGGCAGCCAACGTACTGGCGCCGAGTTGTTCAGCAAAATCGTAAAGCTGCGGGATGTGCCAGTCAGTGTCCGGCAGGCTTTTCGCATCGGCGATCAACCCGGCTTCCACCGCTGGGGTCAGGCGCACACCGGCGTGAGGCATGCTGATCAGCAGCGGCACGCGTCCTTGTTTGAAGTTCAGAACCTTATCCACAACCGCCCTCCTACAGATTTGATTCGACGCCGTGACGCACGACGCGTTTGTCCAGATCACCGCCGAGCCAATAGGCCAGATCCGCCGGACGATCAATGTGCCAGGCAACGAAATCCGCGACCTTGCCGACTTCCAGCGAACCGTGGGTGTCGGCCATGCCCAGCGCTTGCGCGGCATGAATCGTCGCACCGGCCAGGGCTTCCTCCGGAGTCATGCGGAAGCAGGTGCAGGCCATGTTCAGCATCAGCCGCAACGACAGCGCGGGCGAAGTGCCGGGGTTGAGGTCGCTGGCGATGGCGATTTTCACCTTATGCTTGCGCAGGGCGTCCATTGGCGGCAATTGGGTTTCACGCAGGAAGTAGAACGCGCCCGGCAGCAGCACCGCGACGGTGTCGGACTCGGCCATGGCGATGGCGTCGGCTTCGTCCATGAATTCCAAGTGATCGGCGGACAACGCCTTGTAACGCGCGGCGAGGCTGGAGCCATGCAGCGACGACAATTGTTCGGCGTGCAGTTTCACCGGCAGACCGAGTTTTTGCGCGGCGATGAACACGCGCTCGACTTGCTCTGGCGAGAACGCCAGGTATTCGCAGAACGCATCCACGGCATCGACCAGTCCTTCGGCAGCCAGAGCGGGCAGCATCTCGCTGCAGATCAGATCGATGTAGTCGTCGGCACGATCTTTGTATTCCGGTGGCAACGCGTGGGCGGCCAGGCAGGTGCTGCGTACGCTGATCGGCAGCTCTTTTTCCAGGCGACGGATGACACGAAGGATTTTGCGTTCGTTGACCAGATCGAGGCCGTAACCGGACTTCATTTCAACCGTGGTCACGCCGTCACGCATAAGGCTTTTCAGGCGCTTGGCGGCGCTGGCGAACAGCTCGTCTTCAGTGGCCTCGCGAGTCGCGCGCACGGTGCTGGCGATGCCTCCGCCGGATGCCGCGATTTCGGCGTAGCTGACACCTTGCAGACGTTTTTCGAATTCGCCGCTGCGGTTGCCGCCGAACACCGTGTGGGTGTGGCAGTCGATCAGGCCGGGCGTGACCCACGCGCCTTGCAGGTCATTGACCGCCGTGTATTCGCCGGATGGCAGTTGATTACGCGGGCCGATCCACTCGATGAGCGCACCGGACGTCACGATGGCCGCATCCTCGATGATCGAGTAGACGCCCTGCGCCATGGTTGCGACGTGGCAGTGTTGCCAGAGGGTTTTCACTGTTGGCCTCCGTTGTGTTTGGTTTGGTGGGTAGCCTCTGAAAAGCCCCTCACCCTAGCCCTCTCCCGGAGGGAGAGGGGACTGACCGGGTTGTTCTGTCGAGGTACACCGACCTGAAAGTCTTGAGCCGAACTCAGGTTCTGAAAACCATGAAGATCGGCTCCCTGCTCTCGCCAGGAAGAAGCAGGACTGACCGGGTTGTTCTGTCGAGGTACACCGACCTGAAAATTTTGAGCCGAACTCAGGTTCTGAAAAACTTGAAGATCGGCTCCCTTCCCCCTCTCCCCCTTGGGGGAGAGGGCTGGGGTGAGGGGGATCGATGTCAGTAACAACAAAGCTCTCCCTGAAAAAACACTTACAAACTAGGCAAAAGTTTCGCTGGAATCAGCTCGGTCAGGCACCGCGAAGCCAACAATTCAGTCGCCGCATTGATATCCGGCGCAAAGAACCGATCTTTCTCATAGAACGGCACTTCCTTACGCAGAATCGCCCGGGCCTGCTCCAGCTTCGCCGAGGTCTTCAGACCGTTACGCAGGTCCAGTCCTTGCACCGCCGCGAGCCATTCCACCGCGAGAATCCCGCGGGTGTTTTCAGCCATTTCCCACAGCCGCTTGCCAGCCGCCGGGGCCATCGATACGTGGTCTTCCTGGTTAGCCGAGGTCGGCAGACTGTCCACCGAATGCGGATGCGACAAGGCCTTGTTCTCGCTGGCCAGCGCCGCTGCTGTCACCTGAGCGATCATGAAACCGGAATTCACGCCGCCATTGGCGACGAGGAACGGCGGCAGCTGCGACATGTGCTTGTCCATCATCAGCGAGATGCGGCGTTCGCTCAGCGAGCCGATCTCGGCGATGGCCAGGGCCATGTTGTCAGCAGCCATGGCCACCGGTTCGGCGTGGAAGTTGCCGCCGGAAATCACATCGCCTTCAGCAGCAAATACCAATGGGTTATCGGAAACCGCGTTGGCTTCAACGGCCAGCACTTCAGCGGCTTGACGGAACTGGGTCAGGCAGGCGCCCATGACTTGTGGCTGGCAGCGCAGCGAGTACGGATCCTGCACCTTCTCGCAGTTCTGGTGCGAGTCGGAGACTTCGCTGCGCTCGCCGAGCAGATCACGGTACGCAGCGGCAGCATCGATCTGACCTTTCTGGCCACGAGCCGCATGGATACGCACGTCGAACGGCGAACGCGAACCCAATACCGCTTCAACCGTCAGACCACCCAGCGCCAGCGCGCCCGCGAACAAATCTTCACCTTCAAACAGACCACGCAGCGCGAACGCCGTGGAAACCTGAGTACCGTTAAGCAGCGCCAGACCTTCTTTCGCCGCCAGCGTCAGCGGCATCAGGCCAGCCACTTTCAGCGCTTCGGTGGCTTCCATCCACTCACCCTTGTAGCGCGCCTTGCCCTCGCCCAGCAGCACTAGCGACATGTGCGCCAACGGTGCCAGATCGCCCGAAGCGCCCACCGAACCTTTCAGCGGAATATGCGGATAAACCTCGGCATTGATCAGCGCGATCAGCGCATCGATCACCACGCGGCGAATACCGGAGAAACCACGGCTGAGGCTGTTGACCTTAAGCACCATGATCAGCCGCACCAGTTCATCGCTAATCGGCTGGCCAACACCGGCGGCGTGGGACAACACCAGCGAGCGCTGGAGGTTTTCCAGGTCTTCGCTGGCAATGCGCGTCGAGGCCAGCAGGCCGAAACCGGTGTTGATGCCGTACGCAGTGCGGTTCTCCGCGAGGATCTGTTCGACGCAGGCGACGCTGGCTTCGATCTGCGCCGAGGCGCTGTTGTCGAGGCTCAGCTTGACCGGGTTCTGGTAGACATCACGCAGTTGGGCCAGGCTCAGTTGGCCGGGAATCAGGTTCAGCGCAGTCATTTTGTGCTCCTTTTGAGAGTTTGTTATTAACTCGCCAGACGCTCCGGAGATGTCCGTTGTCCGTCGCGTCTCGCCTTTTGGGGAGTCGCGCCTTGGCACGCTGGCGTGGGTATTTTTCAGTGCAAATTCGGTAAAACGTTGCCCAGCACATTCGGGGCTTTCAACACGCTCGCGGCGGCGGCGATATCCGGCGCCAGCCAGCGATCCTGATCATAGGCCGGGACCGTTTCGCGCAGCAGTCGCCACGCGCGGTCAGTGCCCGCGCCGAAGCGCTGTTCCTTGAGAAATTCAAAGGCCTGCGCCGCCAGCAGATATTCGATGGCGAGAATCTGCGTGCAGTTTTCCAGCGCACGATGCAGCTTGAGCGCAGCGTTGGTGCCCATGCTCAAATGGTCTTCCTGCAGGCCCGAAGTGATGTAGTTGTCGAGCACCGCCGGTTGCGCCAATTGGCGGTTTTCCGCACACAGTGACGCAGCGACGTACTGGACGATCATCATCCCGGAGTTCACCCCCGGATTGGCCACCAGAAATGCCGGCAGACCGCTGACGTGCGGATTCACCAGACGATCCAGACGACGTTCGGCAATCGAGCCGATTTCGGCCATGGCAATCGCCAGCAGATCCGCCGCCATAGCTACCGATTGGCCGTGCGGGTTGGCTTGCGACATCACCCGGAAGTTGTCCGGCGTGCCTAGCAACAATGGGTTATCAGTGCAGCCGTTGAGTTCGGCCTCGACCTGCTTGATTGCATGATCGAGCTGATCGCGCGCGGCGCCGTGAACTTGCGGGATCGAACGGATGCTCAGCGCATCCTGAGTGCGAATGCCTTTGCTCGACGCAATCACTTCGCTGCCATCGAGCAAGGCGCGCAGATTGACGCCAACCTGCTGCATGCCCGGATGCGGTTTCAGCGCGATGATTTCAGCGTCGAACGCATCGATCTGGCCGCGCTGGGCTTCAAAACTCATCGCGCCGATGACGTCGGCCCATTGCACCAGACGCGTCGCGTCGGCAATCGCCAGACAGCTGAGGCCGGTCATGCACGGTGTGCCGTTGACCAGGCACAAACCGTCTTTTGCGCCGAGCTGAACCGGTTCTAACCCCTCTTCGGCCAGCGCTTGTTGCGCCGAGGTGATCTGCCCGCGATAGCTGACATTGCCGACGCCGAGCAACGCGATGCCGATGTGCGCCATGTGCGTCAGGTAGCCCACCGAACCTTGCGACGGCACTTGCGGGGTGATGCCGCGATTGAGCAGCGCCAGCAGGGCTTCGACGACCCGGCGATGCAGGCCGGATTTGCCGTGGCTGTAGTTGTGAATGGCGGCGCAGATGATCGCGCGAGTCTGCTCGTCGGCGAGTACCGGGCCGACGCCGCAGGCATGGCTGAGCAAGGTGTTGCGCGAGAGCTGGCTGAGTTGTTCGTCTTGCAGGGAGACGTTGGACAAACCGCCCAGGCCGGTATTGACGCCATAGGCGCGCTCGCCGCTGGCGACGATGCGCTGGACGATGCCTTGGGCGTTTTCGATGCGCGCCCAGGTGTCGCTGGACAGCTCCAGAAGCGCGCCATGACGGGCAACGGCGACCAAGTCCTGCCAGCGCAGAGGGGCGCCGGTGATAACGATTTTTTCAGCCTGAGACATCTAAAACCTCAACCGTAATATTGATGCAGCTTTACCGGCCTCATCGCTGGCAAGCCAGCTCCCACAGGATCTCCAGTGTTCACACAATCTCTGTAGGAACTGGGCCTGCGAGCCCTCATTGTTCACACAACCCCTGTGGGAGCTGGCTTGCCAGCGATAGGGCCAGTCAGTGCACTGCATAATTCAGATCAAACCACTGCCGCCCGCCGCTGCACGAACCGGTCAACATACTCATCCGCCGGCGAATGCAGAATCTCGCGCGGCGTACCGACCTGAATCAGGCGACCATCCTTGAGAATCGCAATGCGGTTGCCGATACGCACCGCCTCGTCGAGGTCATGGGTGATGAAGACGATGGTCTTGTGCAGGGTCTTTTGCAGCTCCAGCAACTGGTCCTGCATCTCGGCGCGGATCAGCGGATCCAGCGCACTGAACGCTTCGTCCATGAGGATGATGTCGGTGTCCGCCGCCAAGGCGCGCGCCAGGCCGACACGCTGGCGCATGCCGCCGGAGAGCTGGTGCGGGTATTTGTTTTCGTAGCCTTTGAGGCCGACGGTGTTGATCCAGTGCAGCGCGCGTTCCGAGCACATTTGCTTGCTCTCGCCACGGACTTTCAGACCGTAGGCGACGTTGTCGAGCACAGTCTTGTGCGGCAACAGGCCGAAGCTCTGGAACACCATGCTGATCTTGTGCCGGCGAAATTCGCGCAGAGCATCCATGTCGTATTGCAGGATGTCGACGCCATCGACGAGGATCGCGCCGCTGGTCGGGTCGATCAACCGGTTGAAGTGGCGCACCAGTGTCGATTTTCCGGAACCGGACAGGCCCATGATCACAAAGATCTCGCCAGTGCCGATGCTCAGCGACAGGTCGTTAACGCCGACCACGCAACCGGTTTCACTCAGCACCTGATCCTTGGTCTTGCCCTGGCCGACCATGGCCAGCGCATCCTTGGCGCGGTTGCCGAAAATCTTGAAGACGTTTTTGACTTCGATCTTGCTCACGGTTGCGTTGCTCATTTGCTCACCTCATGCCGTGGCCGACCGTACGCCTGAGTAATGCGGTCGATGACCACTGCGAGAATCACGATCGCCAGACCGGCTTCGAGGCCGCGTCCGACGTTGAGGGTCTGAATCCCCACCAGCACATCTTCACCCAGGCCACGGGCACCGATCATCGAGGCGATCACCACCATCGACAGGGCCATCATGGTGGTCTGGTTGATCCCGGCCATGATGCTTGGCAGCGCCAGCGGCAGTTGCACGCCGAACAGCTGCTGCCAGCGGTTGGCACCGAAGGCGTTGATCGCTTCCATCACTTCGCCGTCGACCTGGCGAATGCCCAGATCAGTCAGGCGAATCAGCGGCGGTGCGGCGTAGATCACCGTGGCGAAAATCGCCGGGACCTTGCCCAGACCGAACAGCATCAGCACCGGGATCAGGTACACGAAACTCGGCATGGTTTGCATGATGTCGAGCAGCGGCATCAGCACCGAACGCAAGCGATTGCTGCGCGCCGAGAGAATCCCCAGCGGAATGCCGATCAGCACCGAAATGATCGTCGCGACCATCATCAACGCCAGGGTCTGCATGAGCTTGTCCCACAAGCCAACGGCGCCGACGAGGAACAGCAGACCGACGATGACTGCTGTGGTCACGACTTTACGCGTGGCATGCCAGGCGACCACACCAACGATCGCCAGCATCAACCACCACGGCGCTGCGCGCAGCAAGCCTTCGAGGTTGACGATGGCCCAGAGCAGTGTGTCGGAGATGTGGCGGAACACATCACCGTAGTTGGTGACCAGCGAATCGACCCAACCGTTGACCCAGTCGGCGATGGAAAAGGTAAAGCTTTCGGGAAACATAAGCGGCTCTCAATCAGAAATCTCAATCAAGCGTTTACGGCATATCCCCCGGCCAGCCTCACGGTTGACCGGGAGGTATCGACCTACAGCGCCGCGTCGATTTTCTTGGCTGCGTCTTCACTCACCCACGCATGCCAGACCTCAGGATGTTCCTTGAGGAAGATTTTCGCCAGTTTCGGCGACTCGATACGCTCCTTGGCCATACGGCCCAGGTTCTGGTTCAGCAGGTCGATCGGCAGGTTGACCTTTTCCAGCACGGCGACCAGTTCCGGGGCCTCGTCGTGGAAGGTTTTCGACAGGCCGACCTTGATGCTCACGGTCTTGTCGACGCCCGGTTTTTCTTCCAGTTTGACCAGATCCACCTGGCCCATCAGCGGGGTTGGCGACCAGTAGTAAAACAGGATCGGCTCGCCACGCTTGTAGCTCGACAACACTGCTGCATCCAGCGCAGGACCGGTGCCCGGGCGGAAGTTGGTGTAACTGCTTTCGAGGCCGTAGCTTTTCAGCATTTCGCTGTTGTCGAGTTCGCAGGTCCAGCCGGCCGGGCAGTTGTAGAAACGGCCCTTGGACGGCTCTTCGGCGTCCTTGAACACGGCGGCGTATTTGCCCAGGTCAGCGATGTTTTTCAGGTCCGGGGCTTTCGGTTCAAGCTTGCGCTTGGCGTCGCCTTCGATCACGTAACGCGGCACGTACCAGCCTTCCACCGCGCCGACGACCGGAGCGCCGACACCGACAACCTTGCCGGCCTTCTCGGCCTTGTTCCAGACCTCGCTGCGACCGACCCACTCTTCGGCAAACACTTGAATATCGTTACTGCTCAGGGCGTTTTCCATGGTGATGGAGTTACCCGGCAGGCTGTCGGTCTTGCAGTCGTAACCTTTCTCCAGCACCACTTGCAGGACGTCGGTCAGCAGCATGCCGCTTTCCCAGTTCAGCCCGGCGAACTTCACCGGTTTGCCCGATTCGCACCAGCCCGCGGCTTGGGTCGCACCGGCACTGGCCAGCAGGCCCATGGACAGCAATGTGGTCAGCAGGGTCTTGTTCGATTTCATTGTTGTGACGCTCCTAATCATGAATTGGCTTACGGCAGTCAAGAGGCATCCAGCCCTGTCCACGTCCAAATCAGGCCTGCGCCGCAGCGCGACCGGCCCCGCTTGTTTTAGGTTGTACAACGCTGTTCTGCTCGACCGGCAGAATCAGTTGATCGGGTACCGCGCTGTGCCATTTTTTTGCGCACACGTAGTAGACGGCAGCCGGCAGCACGAGGCCGATGATCCAGGAAATATCCACATCACCGAGGGCGGCCACCAGCGGACCGGTATAGAACTTGGTGGAGATGAACGGCAACTGCACCAGCACACCGAACACATAGACGCTGATGCCGAGCAGGTTCCAGCGACCGTAGCGGCCATTCGGGTCGGCCAGCGCCGGCACGTCGTAGCGCTCACGGGTGATGCAGTAGTAGTCGACCAGGTTGATCGCGCTCCACGGGGTGAAGAAGGCGAGCAGGAACAGGATGAAAGACTTGAACGCACCGAGGAACGAGTGCTGACCGAGCAGCGCAATCAGGGTCGCTGCGCCAACGATCACCAGCACAAACACCAGACGCTGCATGCGCGTAACGGTCAGGTGCCCCTTGAAACCACTGATGATGGTCGCGATGCACATGAAGCTGCCGTAGGAGTTAAGCGTCGAGATGGTCACCTTGCCGAACGCGATGCTGAAGTACAGCAGCGCCGCGGTGGCGCCGGTGCCGCCCAGACCGACGATGTAGGCGACTTCGTGACCGGCGAACTGACCGCTGGAGGAAGCCGCGGCGAACACGCCGAGGATCATCGCCACTTGTGCGCCAACCACAGAGCCGGCACCGGCGGCGAAGAAGGTTTTGACCGCCGAGGTATTGCTCGGCAGGTAACGGGAATAGTCAGCCACGTACGGGCCGAAAGCGATCTGCCAGGAGGCCGCGAGCGACACCGCGAGGAGGAAACTGCTCCAGCTGAAATGACGGATTTGCAGAAGTGCGCCGACGTCGGTCTGGCTCATCAAACGCCAGAACAGGAAGACGAAAGCGATCACGCCAATGACGCTGGCAACACGGCCGATCCAGTGGATCACCCGATAACCGAGCACCGTCACCAGCACGATGACGCTGGCAAAAATCAGGATGCCGACACTGTCGCTGACGTTAAACAACTGCCCCAGCGCCTGGCCGGAAAGCACGGTGCCCGTCGCGGTGAAACCCAGGTACATCAGGCACACCAACACGATCGGGATCGCCGCGCCGTAAACGCCAAACTGCACGCGGCTGGAGATCATCTGTGGCAGGCCCAGCTTCGGGCCTTGCGCGGCATGCAACGCCATCACCCCGCCGCCCAGCAATTGACCGATCAACAGACCGATCAACGACCAGAACACATCACCGCCGAGCACCACGGCCAAGGCCCCGGTGACAATCGCGGTGATTTGCAGGTTGGCGCCCATCCACAGGGTGAACTGGCTAAACAGACGACCGTGTCTTTCCGCTTCCGGGATGTAGTCGATCGAACGCCTTTCGATCAACGGTTTGTTGCCTGCACGATCGGTGTTGACAGCCATGATTCAACCTCTGTGGATTGTTAGATTCTCTGTAGGAGCTGCCGCAGGCTGCGATCTTTTGATCTTGAAAAACCAACATCAAAAGATCGCAGCCTGCGGCAGCTCCTACAGGGGTTTTGCATTTATTTGCCGGTAATCATCGGCAGGTTCAGGCCCTGTTCCTTGGCGCAGTCGATGGCGATCTGGTAACCGGCATCGGCGTGGCGCATGACGCCGGTAGCCGGGTCGTTGTGCAGCACGCGCGCGATGCGCTCGGCCGCTTCGTCAGTACCGTCGCAGACAATCACCATGCCCGAGTGCTGCGAGAAGCCCATGCCGACGCCGCCGCCGTGGTGCAGGGAAACCCAGGTCGCCCCGCTCGCAGTGTTGAGCAATGCGTTGAGCAATGGCCAGTCGGACACGGCGTCGGAACCGTCCTGCATCGATTCGGTTTCACGGTTCGGACTGGCGACCGAGCCGGAGTCGAGGTGGTCGCGACCGATCACAATTGGCGCCGACAACTCGCCGCTGCGAACCATCTCGTTGAAGGCCAGACCGAGCTTGGCGCGCAGGCCCAGGCCAACCCAGCAGATACGTGCCGGCAGACCCTGGAAGCTGATGCGCTCGCGGGCCATGTCCAGCCAGTTGTGCAGGTGCGCGTCATCCGGGATCAGCTCTTTGACCTTGGCGTCGGTTTTGTAGATGTCTTGCGGATCACCCGACAGTGCCGCCCAGCGGAACGGGCCGATGCCACGGCAAAACAGCGGACGGATGTAGGCCGGTACGAAGCCCGGGAAATCGAACGCGTTTTCGACGCCTTCTTCCCGTGCCATCTGACGGATGTTGTTGCCGTAGTCGAAGGTCGGGATGCCTTGCTTCTGGAATTCCAGCATGGCTTTGACGTGCACAGCCATCGACTGCTTGGCGGCTTTGATCACAGCGGCCGGTTCGGTCTTGGCGCGGGCGCGGTACTCGTCCCAGGTCCAGCCGGCAGGCAGGTAGCCGTTGAGCGGATCGTGGGCACTGGTCTGGTCGGTGACCATGTCCGGGCGCACGCCGCGCTTTACCAGTTCCGGGAGAATTTCTGCGGCGTTACCCAACAGGGCGATGGAGATCGCTTTGCCTTCCTTGGTGTATTTATCGATGCGCGCCAGAGCGTCGTCGAGGTCTTTGGCTTGCTCGTCGACGTAACGGCTTTTCAGACGGAAATCGATGCTGACCTGCTGGCATTCGATGTTCAGCGAGCACGCGCCGGCCAAAGTTGCCGCCAGAGGTTGTGCGCCGCCCATGCCACCGAGGCCAGCGGTGAGAACCCACTTGCCGGTGAGGTTGTCGTTGTAGTGCTGGCGACCGGCCTCAACGAAGGTTTCGTAGGTGCCTTGGACGATGCCCTGGCTGCCGATGTAGATCCAGCTGCCGGCGGTCATCTGGCCGTACATGGCCAGGCCTTTGGCGTCGAGTTCGTTGAAGTGCTCCCAACTGGCCCAGTGCGGGACGAGGTTGGAGTTGGCGATCAGCACGCGTGGCGCATTGGCGTGGGTCTTGAACACGCCGACCGGCTTGCCGGATTGCACCAGCAGGGTCTCGTCGTCATTCAGGTGGGTGAGGCTCTCGACGATCTTGTCGTAGCACTCCCAGTTACGCGCGGCGCGACCGATACCACCGTAGACCACCAGCTCTTTCGGGTTCTCGGCAACTTCCGGGTCGAGATTGTTCATCAGCATGCGCAGCGGCGCTTCGGTCAGCCAGCTCTTGGCGGTCAGCTTGTTGCCGCGGGCGGCGCGGATCTCAACGTTGCGAAACTTTGTAGGCTTATTGTCAGTCACGAAAAAGACTCCTCAGCGATCAATTCAAACCAACCCTGGCAGTGGGCAAGCAGCCTGTGCGCTTCGATGCGCGACAAGCGAATCAGTGGACGCTGCGGAGAGTCTCGAGCGACTCATACGCATACGTCTTTACTTGTACATACAAGCATATGCAATCAAGCGGCCAACTTGTTGGAGGGTCGTTCAAGAAAAATCGCCGGCAAGGCTGGAGAGCGCCTGAATCAAAGGTTCAGGCGTGGATGAAATTTTTCCTGGGGATGATTTAGGGAGGCGCGGGCTTTGTTACATGAGCGTGGTTTTGCGCCACGCTGGGGCGTTCGGTAACAAGTTGGTGCGTGGGTTGGGAACACCCCAAAAGCAAAAGATCGCAGCCTTCGGCAGCTCCTACACTGGGTTTGATTCCTACACTGGGTTTGATGTACACCCTCACTGGGTTTGATGTACACCCTGTAGGTTTGATGTACACCCTGTAGGAGCTGCCGAAGGCTGCGATCTTTTAAGATTTCTGAATCAGCGTCCAGTCAGTTCAATGACGCAGCAACCCGCATTGGTGGAGACTTCGGCCAGACCGCTGTTGCCGTCCAGTTGCAGGCAATCATGTCGCCCCAACTGCGAAACACTGTCACCGATCCGGACTTCCAGCAACTCACTGACACTGAACACCAACACCGTCCCCGCCGAGCTGAAGAAACGCTGCTCACCGTCCAGCCACTGCAACCGCGCGCTGTAACGCTGCGGCGTATAGATCAGGTTGAAATCGCGAATCGCACCGCCGAGCAGCGTGCACAACACCTGGCTTTCACCGCTAAAGGCAAACGGGTCGAGCGGTAACAACGGCCGCGTATCGTCGCCGTCAACGCACAAGGTCATGCCGTCACCCTGCAACACGGTGATCACCCGCTGATAACCGGCGAATGTTGAAAAACCACCGGATTCGGCGATGTCGGCAATCGACAGACGCCAGCCAAAACCGTCCAGCCCGGCACCGGCATCACGGGTGATTTCTTCAGTGCTGCCGCCGCCGTTTTTCCACGGCATGCGCGGGTAGCCTTCGGCGCGTAAAACCCTCAAACCATTCATTTATGCTCTCTATTTATGGAACCGCCCTTCCAGACGATGACGGGAACCCGGGTGAATCAATCGTGCAGCGGTAACCGGCTGACGCCCCGACCACGTGCGGCGACGAATCAACAAGCACGGCTCACCCTTTTCAATCTGCAGCAACTTGCACTCTGAGGATTCGGCGAGGATCGCTTCAACCACGTGCTCGCCCTCGGTCAGCGGCGCCACCTGGTTCAGATAGGCGTACGGCGTTTGCAGAGTGAAATCCTGTTTGAGGTATTCCGGAGCGACCAGCGCGTTGACGAAACGGTCTTCGATTTGCACCGGAATGTCGTTTTCGTAATGCACGATCAGCGAGTGGAACACCTTCTGCCCTTCGCGCATGTCCAGCGCCAGCGCACGCTCGGAACCGGCGGCCTCTTCTTCGAGGGTGATCACCTGGCAGGTGTGGCGATGGCCACGGGAGGCAATTTCGTCGGCGATGTTGTGCACTTCGAACAGCGCGGACTGGCTCTTCGGTTCAGCGACAAACGTGCCAACGCCTTGCATGCGCACCAGCAGACCGTCGGCGGTCATCTCGCGCAGGGCACGGTTGATGGTCATGCGGCTGAAACCGAGTTGATTGACCAGCTCGCTCTCGGACGGCACGCGGTAGTGCGGCGGCCAGTTTCCGCTGTCGATCTGCTGGGTGATCATCTGTTTGACGCGGGCGTACAAGGGCGCCGGACTGTCGCCCATGTTCGCGGCCAACGGGGAGACTGGAGGCGGAGTCGGCACGGTTGATCCCTGTTCATTGGATGAAAGTGGCTAGCTTGCCGGAGTTTACCGGGCAGGCAAACGTCTGTATATGTATATACAAATAACACACGATGGGGTGCTGAACCATGTCCGCCTTCTTTGCCGAACGCGCGCTGCTGCCTAACGGATGGGCCAACAATGTACGTCTTGAGGTCAGCGCCGAGGGCTTGCTGACCCGAATCCAGGCCGATTCCACCGCAGATGGCGCTGAACGGCTGAGCGGCCCGCTGCTGCCGGGCATGCCGAATTTGCACTCCCATGCCTTCCAGCGAGCGATGGCAGGTCTGGCTGAAGTGGCCGGCAATCCGAACGACAGTTTCTGGACCTGGCGCGATCTGATGTATCGGCTCGTCGGAAAAATCAGCCCGGATCAGCTCGGCGTCATTGCCCGTCAGCTGTACATCGAAATGCTCAAGGCCGGTTACACCTCCGTCGCTGAATTTCACTATGTGCACCACGACAGCAATGGTCAGCCGTATGCCGATCCGGCTGAATTGGCGTTGCGCATCAGTCAGGCCGCAAGCGAAAGCGGCATTGGTCTGACCCTGTTGCCGGTGCTCTACAGCCACTCCGGTTTTGGCGGCCAGACGCCGAATGACGGCCAGCGCCGCTTCATCAACAGCACCGAAAATTACCTGAATCTGCAATCGCGTTTGCAGCCGTTACTGGCGCAGCAAAAGGCGCAGTCGCTGGGCCTGTGCTTCCACTCGTTGCGCGCGGTGACCCCGCAGCAGATCAGCGAAGTCTTGGCGGCCAGCGACAAGCAATGCCCCGTGCACATTCACATCGCCGAACAGCAGAAAGAGGTCGATGACTGCTTGAGTTGGAGCGGTCGGCGTCCGCTGCAATGGCTCTACGAAAATACCCAAGTCGATCAACGCTGGTGTCTGGTGCACGCCACCCACGCCAACCCGGAAGAAGTCACGCTGATGGCCAAAAGTCGCGCCATCGCCGGGCTGTGCCTGACCACCGAAGCGAATCTCGGCGACGGAATTTTCCCGGCGGTGGATTTCCTCGCCCAGGGTGGGCGCATGGGTATCGGTTCCGACAGCCATGTCTCGCTCAGTGTGGTCGAGGAATTGCGTTGGCTGGAATACGGCCAGCGCCTGCGTGATCAGCGGCGTAATCGCTTGTATGGCGCGGATCAGCCGATGGTTGGACGTACGTTGTATGACGCGGCGCTGGACGGTGGTGCGCAGGCGATGGGGCAGCCGGTTGGTGCGCTGGAGGTGGGCAAGCGTGCGGACTGGATTGTGCTCGATGGCAGCGATCCGTATCTGGCGACGGCCACGGGTGACGGGATTTTGAATCGCTGGTTGTTTGCCGGCGGCGATCGGCAGGTGCGCGATGTGCTGGTCAATGGTCAGTGGGTAGTGCGTGATGGTCGGCATGCTGGCGAAGAAGACAGTGCACGCGCGTTCACCCAGGTCCTGCGCGACCTCCTGGGCGACGCATAACCAAATGTAGGAGTGAGCCTGCTCGCGATAGCGGTGTGTCAGTCACTTATTTGTGCTCTGACACAACGCTATTGCGAGCAGGCTCACTCCTACATTGGTTTTGTGGTGTTCTTTAGTTTGAAGTCTTGGCCATCTGCCGATCCGACGCGCGCCAGATCAAGCGGGTGGTGTCATAACCCTGCTGACGCGCCTTGCTCAGCAGCTCTTCACGCACCACACCGTTGACGGTCGGCGTGCGTGACAGCAACCACATGTACTTGCGACTCGGGTCGCCGACGATGGCGGTCTTATAGTCATCGCTGACGTACAACACCCAGTATTCGCCTTTTGCCACACCCGGAATCAGGCGTGAGAACCAGGTATCGAATTCGACCCAGAGTTTATCGGTCTTGCCCGGCACCTGTGGATAAGCCGTGCCCTTGGCCTCTTCCCACTGCCATTGCGGCGTCAGGCAGCGATTGAGCACCGCGACATTACCGTCAGGCTTGAGGGTGTAATGGGCTTCGGACTGCGCGCAATTGCGCTGGAAGTACATCGGCAAGCGCGCCAGCTCATACCAGGTGCCCTGATAACGCTTGAGATTGACGCTGTTGACGGTTTTCGGCGCCAACGGGTCTACGCCGGAAGTGGCGCAGCCGGCCAGTACCAGGCCGGCAAAAAGGATCAGCAATAACCGCTTCATTTTTCTTCTCCGTGGGCGCGAAGCCCCGGTTTACTTCAGGCCTTGGCCGGAAAACATCAGCACTTTGTCACCGGCATACTGCACGCTGATAAAGCTGTTCTTGTCGCCCCAAGTGCAACTGGACATGCCGAGCGCGCCCGAACAATCGGTGGGCTTGCCGAGCAGAGTCTCGACTTCGGCCTTGGCCATACCGGCCGAAAGCTTCGAATAGTTTTCCTGATTGACCTTGCTGCATGCGGCCAACAGCACGCAAAACGTCAGAAGGGCGATAGATCGCAGCGACATGGTGTAACTCCTGGAACGAGGGGGGATGGCATGGTGCCAACCAGAAGCTTAGAAGAGAAAACCCTCATCTGGTTCCGTGGGCGGACGGCTATTTATTAGCCCGCCTGTCTGGCATTTGCCGATAAATCAGACACTTTGTAGGGCTATTGAGCATTTCGTCGCCTTTCGCCAAAGACGCCTAATCTTTGGCGCGTCGCGGTCGAAATAAGAGCAGCGCAAAGCCCCCGAGTGTGGCAAATTGCCGCCCTTTCTTGACCAGCCCCTTCGCGGTAGTTCATTCGATGACCAGAAACATGAAATTCAGCCACAAGATCTTGTTGGCTGCCGCCCTCGTGGTGGCCGTTGCGTTCGCCTGTTTCATTTTCTTCAACGACTATCGACAGCGCGAAGCCTTGGGCAGCAGCACCGAAGCCTCGATGCAGGAACTGGGCAGCCTGACCACCAGCAACATCCAGACCTGGCTGGAAAGCCGCATTCAATTGCTGCAATCGCTGTCGCAGCAAGTGGCTGTCGACGGCAACGCCCCCGCCAGCCTGAAACGCATCATCGACCTGCCCGCCTACACCGGCAATTTCCAGCTCAGCTATTTTGGCGGCGCCGACGGCGTGATGTTCTCCGTGCCGGCCGGCAATCGCGCGCCGGATTACGATCCACGCGCACGCGGCTGGTACAAAGCCGCCAACAGCGCGCAACAGACCATCGTCACCGAACCGTACATCGCCGCGTCCTCGGGCAAACTGGTAATCACTGTCGCCACCCCGGTGCAGCGCCAGGGCCAGATGCTCGGCGTCGCCGGTGCCGACATCGACCTGACCAGCGTCAGCGCGATCATCAACTCGCTGAACTTCGGTGGCCACGGCCACGCGTTCATCGTCAGTGCCGATGGCAAGATCCTGATCCACCCGGACAGCAAACTGGTGCTCAAGACCCTCGCCGAGGCCTACCCGAACGGCGCACCAAAAGTCAGCCCGGGCCTGAAAGAAGTCGAGTTCGACGGCAAGACGCAGTTGATCTCCTTCACCCGCGTCAACGGCGTGCCGTCGGCCGACTGGTACGTGGCGCTGGTGCTCGATAAAGACACCGCGTTCGCCATGCTCAGCGAATTCCGCACCTCGGCGCTGATCGCCATGGTCATTGCCGTGGTGATCATCATCGCCCTGCTCGGCATGCTCATTCGCGTGCTGATGCAGCCACTGCTGACCATGGGCCGCGCGATGCACGACATCGCCGAAGGTGAAGGCGACCTGACCAAACGTCTAGTGATCCACGGCAACGATGAGTTCGGCGCACTGGGCACCTCATTCAACCGTTTTGTTGAGCGCATTCACACTTCGATTCGTGAAGTGTCCTCGGCCACCGGCCAGGTCAACGAAGTCGCCCTGCGCGTGGTCGCAGCGTCGAACTCGTCGATGTACAACTCCGATCAGCAAGCCTCGCGCACCAACAGCGTGGCCGCGGCGATCAACCAACTCGGCGCCGCCGCGCAGGAAATCGCCCAGAACGCCGCCCTCGCCTCGCAGCACTCCAGCGATGCGCGCAGCCTCGCGGTCGACGGCCAGCAGGTTGTCGATAAAACCATCCACGCCATGCAGCAGCTGTCGGCGAAGATCAGCGATTCGTGCGGCAACATCGAAACCCTGAACAGCAACACGGTGAACATCGGCCAGATTCTCGAAGTGATCACCAGTATTTCCCAGCAGACCAACCTGCTCGCGCTCAACGCCGCGATCGAAGCGGCGCGTGCCGGTGAAGCCGGTCGTGGTTTCGCCGTGGTTGCCGACGAAGTGCGCAACCTCGCGCACCGCACCCAGGATTCGGCGCAGCAAGTGCAGAAGATGATCGAAGAGCTGCAAGTCGGCGCGCGCCAGGCGGTCAGCATCATGACCGAGAGCCAGCGCGAGAGTGAAAGCAGCGTCGGCATCGCCAACCAGGCCGGTGAGCGGTTGGGCAGCGTGACTCAGCGTATCGGTGAGATCGACGGGATGAATCAGTCGGTGGCCACCGCGACTGAAGAGCAGACCGCTGTGGTCGAGTCGATCAACGTCGATATCAACGAGATCAACACGCTGAATCAGGAAGGTGTGGAGAACTTGCAGGCAACGTTGCGGGCGTGCTCGGATCTGGAGCAGCAGGCGGCGCGGTTGAAGCAGTTGGTGGGTAGTTTCAGGATTTAAAGATCAAGGGCTTTACCCCCTCACCCCAGCCCTCCCGAAACGTCGGACCGC
>NZ_AKJR01000008.1:0-57421 GCF_000282235.1 Pseudomonas sp. GM24
CTGCGATCTTTTGACTTTGTTTTTAAAGATCAAAAGATCGCAGCCTGCGGCAGCTCCTACAGGGGATTGGTGAAGTTTGTTGTGGTGGTTGACCCAAGGCAACTGTGATGAAATGCGACCCCAATCTCTATCGCGCCGCGCCGCCATCACTTGCCGTGAAACCCCGTCTGATTCGTCATCTGTTCCTGCCGCCGCTGGTCATCATCCTGATGATCGGTCTGGGTTACGTCGGCTTCTGGACCAGTGAGCATTTTGGCATTCGCAGCCTCAGCGAAAACGGCCAGCGCCAGCTCGAACTGAACGCACGCGCCGTCGAAAGCGAAATCAGCAAATACACCTACCTGCCCAGCCTGCTGGAACTCGAAACGAGTGTGTCGCAGCTGCTGGCCGACCCGACTCCGGAAAACCGGCAAGCGGTCAACGATTACCTTGAAGGCCTGAACCGGCGCAGCCGCAGTCGGGCCATCTACGTGATGGACACCACTGGCCGTGTCATGGCCACCAGCAACTGGCGCGATGTCGACAGTTACCTCGGTGAAGACCTGTCTTTCCGCGCCTATTTCCAAAAAGCCGTACGCGGCGAGCCAGGCCGTTTCTACGGCATCGGCAGCACCAACGGCGAGCCCGGTTATTACCTCGCCCACGGCCTCGAAGAGCACGGCAAGATCATCGGCGTCGCTGTGGTCAAGGTGCGCCTGGAAGCCATGGAAGAACGCTGGCAACGCGCACGTCTCGAAGCCTTTGTCAGCGATGAAAACGGCATCATCATTCTTTCCAGTGATCCGGCACGTCGCCTTAAATCAGTGATTCCGCTGAGTGACGAAATCAAAGAAAAACTCGCGCGCAGCCTGCAGTACTACTGGTTCCCGCTCAACGAGCTGCAACCGCTGGCCCGGGAAACCCTGTCCGAAGGTGTGGAAAAACTCACCTTCCCCGCCAACAGCGAAGTGCGCTCCGACGATGACGACATAAGCTATCTGGCGCAGACCCGGCCACTGACCGACACGCCGTGGAATTTCACCCTGCTCACGCCGTTGCAGGACCTGCGTCGCGAAGCCATCAACCAAGGGGTTCTGGTGGCGGTCGCGTTTGCGCTGGTGGCGTTCCTGTTGATCGCCTGGAACGAGCGGCGCAAGGTCATCGCCACCCGACTTGCCGCCCGCGAAGCCTTGCAGGAAGCCAACAATCAACTGGAGCGTCGGATTACCGAACGCACCACCGACCTGCGCGCCAGCAACGAGCGTCTGAAGAGCCAGATCCGCGAACGCCGTCAGGCCGAAGAGACCCTGCGCCGTGCGCAGGATGAGCTGGTGCAGGCCGGAAAACTCGCTGCCATTGGCCAGATGTCGACCAGCATCGCCCACGAATTGAACCAGCCGCTGGCAGCGATGCGTACGCTGTCGGGCAACACCGTGCGCTTCCTCGAACGGGGTCAACTGGATGTCGCCAGCACCAATCTGAAAACCATCAACGAGCTGATCGACCGCATGGGCCGGATCACCGCCAGCCTGCGTTCGTTCGCCCGGCGCGGTGACAACCAGGGCCAGGCCAGCCTCGGCAAAGCCGTGGAGGCAGCGCTGCAATTGCTCGGGGCACGCCTGGAGAGTTCGGCGGTCAACATTCACCGCCAGTTCATTGATGTCCAGGTGCAGATCGACCAGACCCGCCTCGAGCAGATTCTGGTCAACCTGATCGGCAACGCCCTCGACGCCATGCAGGCGCAACCCCTGCCCGAGCTGTGGTTGGAGGGCGAAGAGTTCAACGCCAAATATCGTCTGCGCGTGCGTGACAACGGCCATGGCATCGACGCCGAAGCGCGCAAGCATCTGTTCGAACCCTTCTTCACCACCAAGCCCGGCGAACAAGGCCTGGGCCTTGGTCTGACCCTTTCCGCCAGCCTCGCGGCCGCCACCGGCGGGCATCTGGGTGTCGAACACCCCGCCAGCGGTGGCACCACCTTCGTCCTCAGTTTACCGTTGGTAAGCCCTACTCCTGCCGAGCCAATATGAACCACGACCTTAGTGTGCTGATCGTCGAAGACGACCCCCATGTGTTGCTCGGCTGCCAACAGGCGCTGACGCTGGAAGACATCCCCTGTGTCGGCGTTGGCAGCGCCGAAGAAGCGCTCGAGCGTGTCGGCGACAACTTTGCCGGCATCGTCATCAGTGACATTCGCCTGCCGGGCATCGATGGCCTGGAGTTGCTGACCCGCCTCAAACAACGCGATCGCAGCTTGCCGGTGGTGTTGATCACCGGCCACGGCGACATTTCCATGGCCGTTGGCGCGATGCAGAAAGGCGCCTATGACTTCATGGAAAAACCGTTCTCGCCGGAGCGTCTGGTCGACGTCGCGCGGCGTGCGCTGGAGCAACGCAGCCTCGCCCGCGAGGTCTCTTCGCTGCGCCGCCAACTGGCCGAACGCGATTCCCTCGAGGGGCGGATCATCGGCCGCTCGCCGGCGATGCAGAATCTGCGCGAACTGATCGCCAACGTCGCCGACACCTCGGCCAACGTATTGATCGAAGGAGAGACCGGTACCGGCAAGGAGCTGGTCGCGCGCTGTTTGCATGATTTCAGTCGTCGCCACAGCAAACAATTCGTCGCACTCAACTGCGGCGGCCTGCCGGAAAACCTTTTCGAAAGCGAGATTTTCGGCCACGAGGCCAATGCCTTCACCGGTGCCGGCAAGCGGCGTATCGGCAAGATCGAACACGCCGACGGCGGCACGCTGTTCCTCGACGAAGTGGAAAGCATGCCGTTGCCGTTGCAGATCAAGCTGCTGCGCGTGTTGCAGGAACGCACCCTCGAACGCCTCGGCTCGAACCAGAGCGTGGCCGTGGATTGCCGGGTCATCGCGGCGACCAAATCCGACCTCGACGAAGCGAGCAAGGCCGGTGAGTTCCGCAGCGACCTGTATTACCGTCTCAACGTCGTGACCCTGGAACTGCCGCCCCTGCGCGAGCGCCGCGAAGACATCCTGCAACTGTTCGAACACTTCACCCAGCAGTCGGCCCTGCGTTTCGACCGCGCGCTGCCGGAGCTGGACAACCAGACCCTGTCTAACCTGATGAGCCACGACTGGCCAGGCAATGTGCGCGAGCTGCGCAACGTCGCCGAGCGTTTTGCCCTCGGCCTGCCAGCGTTCAAAAAATCCGGCGCCAGCAGCGGTGGACAAGGCCTGGCGTTTGCCGAAGCGGTGGAAGCGTTCGAACGCAACCTGCTCAGCGACGCCCTGCAACGCAGCGGCGGCAACCTGACTCAGGCCAGTCTTGAGCTGGGCATGGCCAAGACCACGCTGTTCGACAAAGTAAAAAAATACGGCCTGAGCCATTAAGCGAGAACGATGTGGATCTTTTTTTCAAAGCCTTGCTGGGCGCAGCGGTGGTGCTGATCATCGCGGCGCTGTCGAAGACCAAAAACTACTACATCGCCGGGCTGGTGCCGCTGTTTCCGACGTTTGCATTGATTGCGCATTACATCGTCGGCAAGGGGCGTTCGATTGAAGATCTGAAGACCACGATCGTGTTCGGCATGTGGTCGATCATTCCGTACTTTGTGTATCTGGCGACGTTGTATGTGATGGTGGATCGGCTGCGACTGGAGGCTTCGTTGGCCGTGGCGGCGGTGGCGTGGTTGATGGCTGCTACGGTGTTGGTGACGGTCTGGGTTCGGTTACACAGCTGACCCTCACCCCAGCCCTCTCCCAGAGGGAGAGGGGGCCGACCGCTGAATATTGAAGATCTCCGCCGACGTGAAAGTGCAGTACCGAATCCATAATCGACTCAATGCATCAGGTCGGCGGATAGCCAAATACAACGTCAGTCCCCTCTACCGGGAGAGGGTTAGGGTGAGGGGCTTTTGGCTCCTACCGATATCAGCTGACCGTCCCGCCCTTGGACTCCGCCATGATCTGCCGGATCGCGCCAACAAACGTCTCCACCGGCTGCCCGCCCGTCACCGCGTACTGCCCGTTGAACACCACGGTCGGCACCGAACTCACCCCGCGCTGCAGCCACAGCTGTTCTTCTTCACGCACCTCATCGGCAAACTCGTCCGACGCCAGTACAGCCTCGGCTCGCTGACGATCCAGCCCGACACTTTCAGCAATCTGCACCAGTTGCCGGTGATCGGACGGATTGCCGCCATCACTGAAATAGGCCTTGAACAGTGCCTCTTTCAAGGCCAACTGCACACCTTCAAGACCGGCCCAGTGCAACAGGCGATGCGCATCGAAGGTGTTGTAGATGCGGCTGTTGCCATCAGTGCGAAAGGCAAACCCCAGTTCGGCGCCACGGGCGCGAATGGCTTCGCGATTCTTCTGCGATTGCTCCGGGGTCGAGCCGTATTTCTCTTGAATGTGCTCGGCAATGTTCTGCCCGTCGGCACCCATTTTCGGATTCAGTTCGAATGGCTGAAATCGGATCTCGGCCTGCACTTCGTTGCGCAGAATTTCCAATGCCTGTAACAGGCCATACAAACCGACGACGCACCAAGGGCAGGACACGTCGCTGACAAAGTCGATTTTCAGAGCGGAATTCATCAAACACCTCGCAGGGGAAATCGTGCGGGAAAGTTTGCACGATACACCTGCTCCGGATTTTGTGGTGACCGTAACGGCACCTTCGCGAGCAGGCTCGCTCCCACAGAGGTACGCATTCCAAATGAGGTCGCGAAGGGGCCATACCAACACCGCCCACTTTTGTTTAGAGCAGATTCGCGCCCACCACCGGTTCAATCTGCGCCCAGTGCGAGGTGTCTTCACGATGCGCCTGCAAATACGGCAGCACCGCCGCCAGCAACGGCGCCTTGAACGCCTCCTGAAAACGATGCGCCAGCCCCGGAATCAGCTTCAACTGACTGCCGCGAATATGCGCCGCCAGATGAACCCCGTGCATCACCGGCAACAGCGGATCCGCCGTGCCATGCACCACCAGCGTCGGCACCCGCAATTGATTGAGCAATGCCACCCGGCTCGGCTCGGCAAGGATCGCCATGATCTGCCGCTTCACGCCCTCGGGGTTGAACGCACGGTCATACGACAGCGCAGCCTGATGCAGCAAGGCCTGCCGGTCATCCGCGACCGCCGGGCTACCCAGTGCCGCCAGCAAATCAGCCTGTTGCTCCAGTGCCACCTGACGATTCGGTGCGCCGCGACGCGACAACAACTGAACCAGCGCGGCACTCGGTGCCGGCAATCCTTCGGCGCCCGAAGTGGTCATGATCAAGGTCAGGCTCTCGACCCGCTGCGGGGCCATTGCCGCCATGTGCTGGGCAATCATCCCGCCCATGCTCGCGCCCAGCACGTGGAATTGCTCAACGTGCAGCGCGTCCATCAAGCCCAGCGCATCGTCAGCCATGTCGGTCAAACTGTAGGGCGCCGACACCGGCAGACCGAGCTTGTAGCGCAGTACTTCAAAG
Organism: Pseudomonas sp. GM24; assembly: GCF_000282235.1. NCBI lineage: Bacteria > Pseudomonadati > Pseudomonadota > Gammaproteobacteria > Pseudomonadales > Pseudomonadaceae > Pseudomonas > Pseudomonas sp. GM24. Next base: position 5,419 of record NZ_AKJR01000008.1, read on the forward strand.
GTCAGGTTGGCTTCGGCCGGCGCCTGACGCCAGGTCGACAGACCGACGTCGCGGTTGTCATAGCGAATCACCCGAAAGCCCTGCTGACACAGCGCGACCACCACTTCGTCCGGCCAGTGGATCAACTGTCCGCCCAGGCCCATGACCAGCAACAACGCCGGATCCGACGCGCGACCAATGCTCTGGTAAGCCAGGCTCACCTGCTGCAGATCAACGTGCTCTGTCGGCACATTGACGTCGCAACGCGCCGCCGCCCAGGACGACGGTCCGAAAAAAATCGCGACCAAAACAGCCGCGACCGATAAAAAAGCCTTAACCATGAAAAACACCGAAACGCAGAACCCCAGTAGAGCGCGAGTCTGATGAAGTTTGTTCAAGCGCGCTGCCACACTTCCATGACAGTTTGATGAAGAGTGCCGAGCGGTCATGGACGCTGGTCGCAAAGAATATCTATGTACCGCCATCGCCTTGCGCGATTTCTCTTGAATGACCCGCTCAGGGACGGATTCCCCGCCCCGCCAATGCGAGTCACGCCACCATGCCCGATCGCCTTATTCTGGATGAGCTCCCCGCACCGTCACCGTTGCCAGAGACCGTCGAGCACCTGCCGAAAACGATTGATCACAGTCTGCTGCTGCGGGCCAACCAACGCTGGCGCACCAGCAGTGAGGGTTTGCGCGACTTGTTTGCCGCCAGCCCGGCCCTGCGCGACAGCGTCAATGAACTGCTGCGCCAACAACTGCAACTGGATGGCGAAAAAACCGGACTGCGCTTTGCTGCCACCGATGACCAGCCGGAACATATCGTCAGCCTCACCGATGCCTGTGCCTTTGTCGTTCAACAGCCGACGCTGGAAACCGACCTGGATCAGCGCTGTGACCTCACCGGTATCGGCGCAGATCATCCGTTGTATGCCTTGAAGCCCCTGCAACTCCTGGAAAAACTCAAAGCCCTCGACCCACGTAAAAGCCACGAGACTCGCTGGGCACAATTCTGGGACGCGCGAGCGCCGCGCACGCCTGTGTCGCGCCGTACCCGAGCCACGCAGCTTTACCGTGCGCATTTCGAAGCCACTGCGCACATGGCTCTCGCTCATCAGACGATTACCGCAGCGCAACTCAAAACGCTGCAACTGATCATTGATTCAGGTGCTGACGCGCTGACGATCGATGGTCAGCCCATTCATACGGAAAAACTGGCGCTGGTACTGAGCAACGACAGCAAGGTCAAACTCCCCGGTGCATGGGTCGTCAGCGTCGGCGATGTGTCCACAGCGGCACCATTGCTTTATCTGCCCTGCAACGCCACATCGATCCAGGCCTTCAATACACGCGCAGCAATGCAGACGTGGCTGACCCGTCAGGTACCGATCCCCACGGGACTGCCCAAGGAAATACTGCGCGTTGACTACAGCGCAGCGCTCGACCCGATGGTCACCGGGGCAAGCGATCTGTTCGCAGGTCGACACCACGCGCAACTCGATGCGTTGAGCAATACCAACAAAGACACTCCCGGGATCAAAGAGCACGGCGCGCGATCACTGATACATGTCGACCTGATCGATCATCAACGCAGCAGCGCGATCATTGTGGCGGCCCCGCCAAAACCGCTCACGCCCGGCAGTGATAGCGAGATGGAGGACGAATCGCTGTTCGGCAGCCTGTCGGCCGGCATTCCACTGGCCGTGCGACAATCAGCGCTCAAACGCGAACGCGATGCGCTTGAACGCTTGCAGAGCAACGATGGCGACGGTGCTCGATATCGGCAATGCAAGGAAGCCCTCAAAACGCTGGAAACCGCTGAGCAAGCCGGCGAGACCGCCGCCTCATCCCTGCTGTACCGCGACAATCCGCTCGACGTCAGCACTTTCAACACGGCGCTCACGGCCCTGCGTCAGGCGCACCGGGATGGCTTGTATGCCGAAGGCAATCTGCAAGCGGCGTTGGGCCAACTCGACAGCGCCGATCACGATCTGCTCAAAGCCGTGCTGGACAACCCTGTTGCCGCCGAACGCGACCCGGACATCACGGCAGCGAGCCTGACCTTGTCACTGACCGAAACCAAGGACGAGATACGTACGACGCAGAGTGAACGGCTCAAAGGCGTGCTGGTGATCGGACGCCAGGTGATGCTCACGGACCGGGCATCGACGTCCAGTCTGCTGCTCTACTGGCCAGGCACCGGTGGGGGCCTGCAGCGCTTTGCTGATCGCCAGACACTGGAGCGCGAGGTGTTCAGGATTGCGGACCACGCCAGCGATCTGACCCTGCAACTGAGCCCGCTCACCACAGACCCGCTGCATCACTGCCTCAATGAGCTGATAACCGACTTCGAATCAAAAGCCACCCTTCTGCGCGGTCTGCCCGAGCAGGCGGACGCCCTGGAAATTCTGCGCCAAGGCTGTCTCGCCACTGTGCAGGTTCCGCTGCACGACGCCCGAAGCCTGGCCTTTGCTCACCTGCAAGAGCAGGAACGCACCGCCACCCTCGCCGGCCATCGGCCAGGCTGGTTGACCAGACTCAACGAGAATGAGCGTAACGGGCTGAAACACAACATCGAGGCGTATATCGCAGCGATGCGCACAAGCCACGCCCTTATGACGCTCGCGCTGGAACCGCGTGACGACTTCACCCGCCGACACCTGTACGCCCGACTGCGCAAGGATTTTTCCCTTGAAGGCCATTTTTCCATACAAGTCGAGTTGCCCGACTCGACCACTACCGAACAGGTTCCTGAGGCAGGGCCCGGTGGCATTCGCAAAACCACCGTCATTGTCCCTGGCAAGTCCCGCAGCAAAATGTCACTTGAGGACCTGGCCCAGCTGAATATCGATAATGTGCAATCAGTGCTCAATGACTCGCTGTCGCAACGCCTGGTCTTCCTGCGCCTGGAGGTCACCGCGACGCATAAAAAGGATCGCTCCCGCCTGCTCAACGGCATCAACCTGAGGTATCTGCGCAAGGTGCTGCCGGAACTGGATCTGCCCAAGGCGTATGAACAGAAGATCAATGAAGCATTCAGGGGCGCAAGCAGCGAGTCGCTCTTCGTCAAACAGCATCGCCGGGAAAGCCTGATCGAGCCATGGCGGCTGATGCTCAAAATACAAAGCGAGACTGCCCGCCTGCAAAAACATCTCAGCCGTGATGAGTCCGCCTTGCTGAACATCGCCATCGATGCCAGCACCGTAGACGCGTGGCAAGCCAACGGCAAGCGCCTGGTCCTGCTGCCGGTCGCTCTGAAAGCAGGCGGCAAGGATACCCCCGGCGAAGGGCCGGTAACCCTGTCCGGCGTCAGCCTGATCGAAGAACAGATCAGCGGCGTCACTTTGCTGTATCTGCCAGACAGCCAGGACGGGCAGTTTTTCCGCCGCTACGACAATCTTGAAGCGGCGCGCAAAGGGTTGTTCCGGTTGTGCGGGAGTGACAAGTGGATCGAGTATCTGGCGGGCAGGACGTTGCAAGGCAACGTCAGGGCTCATATCAGCCGTATCGGCCAGGCCGTGGAAAAAAACTTCGACGCCATTATTGAAGTGGGCGTGCGCTGGCCGGCAAGTACCTCGCTGGCAGCGCACCTGCTCGATGCTCACATGGGCCGGTTGATCGAAGCCCATCGCGGCACGTCGCGCTCCAACGATGAACTGTTCTTCGAGCGCTATGCCCTGAAAGGTCCGCGCGCTTTTAACTACATAAAAATGGCGCTGGGGATGGTGCCCTTCGTCGGCAGTGTGCTGGCGCTTTATCAGGCCTGGACCGCTGCCAATCAGGCCGTCGCTGCATTTCTGCGTGGCGACGTGGCTGACGGTCTGGTGGAAATCGAGTCGATGCTGCTGTCGTTGGTCGACGCTTTCATGGATTTGCTCCCGGGCGAAGCAGCCGCCTCGACTCTCTCGCGCACGACCCGCGCGTTGACTCGGGCGCGCCAACTTCACGCGGTGGTCCGCAACGTGGCGGCATTGCAGATCAAAACGCAGCGTCACGCCCGGCATGTGCTGGCGCGCTTCAAGGATTACGAATATGAAAAGCCGATTTCCCTGACAGGCACAGAACCCGCCAGCCATGGCCTCTACCGCGGGATCTACCGGCATGCCGAGGGTGATTTCATTGAACGTCAGGGTCGCCTCTACCCAGTGGAGCTGAGCCGGGATTCGCGCAGCTGGCGTCTGTCCGGTAACTCGCGAAAAACTTACAAGCAGCCGATCGCACTGGATGAAAACGGGCAATGGGACACATGGTTCGGCGTCTACGGGGAGCCCCTTGAAAGCGGCTTGGCCGGTGGCGGCAATATTGCCGGGCGTGTCGCCGATACGCTGGATGCTTACTGGCCACCGGCGATTCGGCAGCGCCTGCCGCGCTGGCTGGTGGATCGAAACTTTCGCCGTCACCATCAACTGACCGCCGCCGCTGACGAACTGGCTGATCAACTGCAGGCCCGAGGTGCAAAAAGCGACCTGGTACTGAACGCCTACCGCGCCGCCTCTGTAGCGGAACGCCCCGCCATGTGGCCGGCGGTCGAAGCCGCCTGCGTCGGCGATATCCAATTAGCCCAACAGCGTTACCAGACGTTGACCGAGCTGACTGAGGTGGCCCATCGCAGAAAGCGCAGGGAAGTCGCCGATATGCAAAGCAAGACCGCATGGTTATTGACCGATCGCTATCGGCGGCGCGCAGTTCACGCATCGCACAATGTTCACGCCATGACACTGAAGATCAAGGAGCTCAAGCAGGTACGCGATGCTCTGCCAGACGGCACACTGGCCCGGCGCCTGGAAATCATGGAAGAGATACGTGTCTTGCGTGTCGAGATCGTGAAAAAGCTCGACCATATGGAAGGGTTCAAGGAGCAGGTCAATCAATGGTATGAACGTATGCTTGCCAAAGACCGGCCGAAGATGTCCGCACTCGTCGACAACATCAACGTTCTGCACAGCGATACATCCCTGCTGTACCTGAAAACCTCTCAACGCCTTGAGATCGTCAAGAAAGCCGGCAGCCCCGATGATGCGTCGTGGCTCTATCTGCTGGAACTGGCGGAGCCACTTCGAAATAACATCGACCGTGTCCTGTACAGCCAGTACGACCTGCCGAACATTCTTGGCACGGTCGCCCAACGTAACCGGATTCTTCAGGAGTGCGTCGACGTCTGTGTCGAGTACCGTCGCGAGATGGCCGCCTGGACCGCCAGCTATCCGCAATTCTTTCATCTGGAAGTGGTCGAGCCATTGCTTGAAGGCGTTGACCGACTGGCCGATCGGGCGCGCGCCGGGATCAACAAACCGCCCGGGCCAAGCGTTGCAGGACAACCGCAACAGCGTGTGTTCATCACGGAAGACAATCAACTGCGCCATGGCGTCGAGCAATGGGACAGTGCGACCCAGACCCGACAATATAAAAGTACCGGGCCTGGTGGCCATGAAGAGATCTGGGAACAAGGCGCCGATGGCAGATTACGCCTGACCAATCCGCAAAACATCGCAACCCGTTCGCCCGCCGTGTTAAGTCTGGCCAAACTGCTCACCGAAGCACAGCAGCGTCTGGATAACGTGGCAGCTTACCGCGCCAAAGTGCAGAGCAACGCCGACCGGGACATGCTCCCTGTCAACCTGGAACACATGATGACCAGCCAGGCAGGCGAGCTCAATACCCGCGCCAATCGCATCGCCGCCAAGTCGCCAGAGCAGCCGATCATTCAGCAATTGCGCGATCAGGCCGCTGAGCTGATCGTCGAAGGTCGTGCCCTGCGCACCCAATACTCACTGACCAGTCAGAAGCCCACCGACGGTATGCTTGATGACCTCATCGGACAGAACGCCGTAGTGATCCGCCGACCCCTTGCGATCCGGCGCATCACCGACCATCAGGGGCAACCCGACTACCTGCAGGAATATGAAATCTGGAACATCACGCGCGAACCTGAGCAACTGCTCTGGTACGCACATTTCCATTACCGCTCGGCGACCCGACCTTTGCGCAAATTCGAAAGGGCTCACCTGAAACTGCCAGCGCATCGCCACCTGACTCACGCTGACGACCCGACCCTGCTCGATTCCAGAATCACCGCACAGTCGATTGTTTTGCAGCATTTCGAAGGGATTTGAATCCACACGTGCTACCGCCCGTCGCTACTGTCAGATCTGACAGTAGCGCGGCGAGGTGTTCGCGCAGCCAATGGTTCGACGACGGAACCCACGTTGAGCCGTTGAAACGATCAGGGAATGGCAGGCGACTTCGAGACTGCACGCGTAAAAAGGTGTAATCGTCGACAGCGCTCTCAACTTGAGACAAACTCACCCTCTTTGCGTTAATCAAAAGTTTTCCTCATGGAGCCATCGGTGCTTGAAATCCGCCACCTGAAAACCCTGCATGCCTTGCGCGAAGCCGACAGTCTGGTCGATGCCGCCGACCGTTTGCACCTGACGCAGTCAGCGCTGTCGCACCAGTTCAAGGAGCTTGAGGAGCGCTTGGGCATGGCTCTTTTCGTGCGCAAGACCAAACCGGTGCGCTTCACCAGTGCCGGTTTGCGCCTGCTGCAACTGGCCGATGCGACCCTGCCGCTGTTACGCGCCGCTGAACGGGATATCGGTCGGCTGGCCGGTGGCACCGCCGGGCGTTTGCATATGGCCATCGAATGCCACAGCTGCTTTCAGTGGCTGATGCCGACCATCGACCAGTTCCGCGATGCCTGGCCGGAAGTCGAACTCGACCTCGCCTCGGGTTTCGCTTTCGCTCCGTTGCCGGCGCTGGCCCGTGGCGATCTGGATCTGGTGGTGACGTCCGATCCACTGGAAATCGCCGGGATCACTTATGTGCCACTGTTCACCTACGAAGCCATGCTCGCGGTGGCCAATCAGCATGCGCTGGCGAGCAAACCGTACATCGTCCCCGAAGACTTGCTGACGGAAACGCTGATCACCTACCCGGTGGAACGCGACCGCCTCGACATCTTCACGCGCTTCCTGGAACCGGCCGACATCGAGCCGGCCCAAGTGCGCACTTCAGAGCTGACAGTGATGATGATGCAACTGGTTGCCAGCGGCCGTGGCGTCTGCGGCATGCCGCACTGGGCGTTGCATGAATACAGCTCGCGCGGTTACGTGAAGGGCAAACGGCTGGGGGAAAAAGGCTTGTTCGCGACGTTGTACGCGGCGATTCGTACCGACATGCTCGATGCGCCGTACATGCGTGATTTTCTGCTGACGGCGAAAGACACGTCGTTCTCGACTCTCGACGGTGTCAGCGCCGTGCGCTGAGTCACTTGTGGGAGCGAGCCTGCTCGCGAAAGCGATGTATCAGACACACAAATAGTGACTGTCAGATTGCCTTCGCGAGCAGGCTCGCTCCCACAGGGATCAGTGGAATATCAGAGTTGACGCCACATATGGATCTTGTCGAAATAGTCCTCGCCCACCCGCACCGCCAGTGGTTCGAGGCCGAACTGGATGAAGCCGCAGCGCTGATAGAGCTTGAACGCCGCGTCATTGCCGGCGGTGACGGTGAGCTGGAGCAGTTTCAGCGCCGGGTGGTTTTGCGCTTCGGCAATGGCCGCCTGCACCAGTTCATGGCCCAGGCCGCGCTGGCGAAAATCCGCTGAAACGTACATGCCGAACAGGGTCGCTTTATGCCGCGCCTTCTCGCGCGGTTCGAAGGCCAGGCCAACGATGCCGGCGAGCGTGCCCCCATCGAAGGCACCGAGAACCACATCGAGCTTGCTGGTCAGGCGCCCTTCCCACCAGCTCAATGGCATCACCGCGCGTTCGCGCACGCTTGAGGTAAAAGCCTGCGGATGGCGGTCATAGGCTTCGAGCATCAGTTCGCGGTAAGCCAGGGCATGACTGGCGTCCAGCCGTTCGATCCACATGCTCACGGCGTCCTGCGCTGCTCAAGCATCAGCCGCACAGCGAGACCGCCGAGGACGAAGCCCATGAAATAACGCTGCAGCGCCAGCCACGTCGGGTTACGCACAAACCACGAAGCGATGCCCGCCGCGAACAGCGCGATCAGCAGATTGACGCAGAAACTGACGCTGATCTGGGTCAGGCCGAGAATGATGCTTTGGGTGAACACCGAGCCGTGTTCAGGGGTGATGAACTGCGGAAATACCGAGAGATAGAACACGGCGATTTTCGGGTTCAGCGCGCTGGTGAGAAAGCCCATGGTGATCAGCTTGCGCGACGAGTCCGCCGGCAATTGCTGCGCTTGGAACGGCGAGCGTGCGCCAGGCTTCACCGCTTGCCAGGCCAGCCACAGCAGGTACAGCGCGCCGGCCCATTTCAGCACTTCGTAGGCCATCGGCACCGCCAGAAACACAGCGGTCAAACCGGCCGCCGCCGCAAACAGATGCACAAAGAACCCCGCCACCACGCCGAGCAACGACGTCACCCCGGCCTTGCGTCCCTGACAGATCGAACGCGAGATCAGGTAGATCATGTTCGGCCCCGGCGTCAGCACCATCAGCAGGGCAGCGGCGGCAAAAATCAGCAGGTCTTGCAGCGGGATCATGGCAAAGTCCTTTGCGTGGATGATCAGGCGATTGCGCTCAGCGAGTTGCGATAAAACGGCAGGATCAGGTCGCGTGTCAATGGCGCCAGAACGACAGCAGGATCAGTGGTCGGATCGACCCAGATCACTTCTTCGATTTCTGCGGCCGGCGTGACTTCAGCGTCGATGGTCAGTTGGAAGATCTCGGCCTGCACGACACACCCCGGCTCGTTGGCTGCAGGCGCCGAGAACTGGCCGAGAAACCTGGCCTGCGCAGGATCGATCTGCAGCCCCAACTCTTCTTCCAGCTCGCGGGCCAGCGCGTGCACCGGCAACTCATGCGCCTCGATCTTGCCGCCCGGTTGCATGAATGCCGTGGTGCCACGCTTGCGTACCAGCAGGGTCTGGCCTTCGGGATTGAGCAACAGCGCGGCGGCTATACGAATCAGGTTTGCAGAGACAAGGGATACAGAAGTCATGGGGCAGCCACCAGCGTGAAAAACCCCAAGGATCCCATGCGAGCGCCGCTGAGGTCACCCCGTAAATCACTCACCCTGAGCCTTGAGCGTGGCTTCAACCTCCTCCGGCACCTTGACGAAAATCGTGTACTTGCCGCCCTCCATGGCTTCGAACGCAATCAGCTTTTCCACCAGCAGGGCGCTGAGCACCTTGCCGGCGTTGAGCAGCAGCATGCCGTTATCGGCATTCAGATTGCGCGCCAGAATCATCCCCGCCGCCAGATCCCGAGTAGACAGCACCTTGACCGACGGATCGGCCAGCGTCACGTCGCTGAGGAACGCCGCGCACACCTGAATGAAGTCTTCGACCAGATCGGGATCGTACAAACGTCCGGCGTACTGGCGCAGGTACAGCAGCGCTTCATCGCTGTTCATCTGCCGCTCAAGGATCAGACCGCGCTGCAACTCGACGAAATCCACCGCCAGTTTCAGCAAGCGTGAACCGAACGGAATGCCCTCGCCCTTGAGCCGGTCAGGAAAACCGCTGCCGTCCCAGCGCTCCTGATGATGCAGGATCAGACGCGCCGCATCCTTCATCGGATCCAGGGTCATGAGCAACGATTCGCTCTGCTTCGGATAACTGCGATAGCGCTCGCGTTCGGTATGGCGCAGCAGATCCGAGGGCGTGGTCATCATCGCGTCGGTCCAGCTCAGTTTGCCAATGTTGTACAGCGCCGCAGCCATGGTCAGATCGCGGCTGGTGGCCTCGTCCAGCCCGTGCTGTTTGCAGTAGCTGCGCACCAGTTCGATGATCTGCCGGTTGGTCTGCTTGGCAGGTGGCAAGCGCAGATTGGCCAGCAGCGAGAACACTTCAGTGCCGGTGACGTAGCTGTGCTTGAGCTCTTCGTACGCCAGATCAAGCATGTCGGCGGTCTGCTGCAGTTCGGCGGTGCGCGCCGCGACATGCTTTTCGAGGGTGCTGTTGAGCAGTTTCAACTGGTCGTTCTGCACCCGGTTCAAGCGTTCCAGACGCTGGCGCTCCTGCTCGGAATGCTGGTGTTCGAGGGACTGGCGCAGAATCAGCAGCAGCTCCTCGTCATTCCACGGCTTGCTGATGTAACGGTGAATCTGCCCGTCATTGATGGCTTTGATGATCGCCGCCGGATCGGCGTAGCCGGTGAGCATGATCCGCGCAGTCGCCGGATAACGCTCACGGACATGCGCCAGTAACGAAGCTCCATCCATGCCCGGCATGCGCGCATCGCTCATCACCAGATTTACCGGCTGCTGCGCGAGAAGCTCCAGCGCCTGGGCGCCGCTGGTGGCCAACAGCAGATCGTAGGGTTGGCCGCGCAACAGGCGACGCAGACTATTGAGGATCGACTCCTCGTCGTCGACCAGCAGCACAGTGGGTCGATGCGCCGGCATCGGCGCGGATGGCTCTTCCATGGCATGGCCTCAAGCAAACAGGGAAATTACGACGCACCGAGCCAACACTGCGCCGGTCCGCGCCTGAGTCCAAGGCTAGATGATTTTCGCCGGCATTCACGCCGATCTTTGTCCGGGGCCGAAAGCGTAGTACCGAGGAGCCGACTATGCTGAAGACAGCGCAAGACACCATCGGCTGATACAAGCAGGCAAATGGCGAGGGAAAAGGATGCCCCGGATGATCACAGCATGCCTCCCCACGGGCGGCGCGGCATGACAGCAGCAACCGTGCACATCAATCGCCGTGTGCTGATCGTTGACGACAGCCCGGCAATCCATGGCGATTTTGCCAAGATTCTCTGTCCGGTCATCCCCGGCGACGATGGTCTGGGCGAAACCGAGAGCCTGCTGTTCGGCACCCCTTCAGTACAGCAATCCCAACATTTCGAACTGGATTCGGCGTTTCAGGGCCGCGAAGCCCTGGAAAAACTCCAGGCCGCACTGGCGCAAAACCGTCCCTACGCCATGGCCTTCATCGACATGCGCATGCCGCCGGGCTGGGATGGCCTGGAGACCATCGAACGGCTGTGGCAGATCGACCCCAAGCTGCAAGTTGCGCTGTGCACGGCCTATTCCGATTATTCCTGGGAGGACATCGACCGACGTCTGGCGCTCAACGACCGGTTGCTGATCCTGAAAAAGCCCTTCGACGCCATCGAGATACGGCAGATGGCCAGCGCCCTCACGGTCAAATGGCAGATGACCGAAGACGCCGAGCTGAAGATGACCCTGCTGGAAGCTGCGGTGCAGGAGCGCACCCGCGAGCTGTCCGATGCCAATATGATCGTGCAGAACAGCCCGACCATTCTTTACCGTTTGCGCGGCGAACCCTCGTTTGCGCTGATGTATATCTCCCACAACATCACCCGTTACGGTCATGTCGCCGCCGATCTGGTGGGGTCGCCCGACTGGGCGCAGGCACTGATTCATCCGGACGATCAGGCGAACGTCGATGCGGCCATGGCCCGGGTGCTGGATCGGCATGCGTCGGGCGCGTCCATCGAATTCCGCATGCGCACCGGCCAGGGCACCTGGCGCTGGGTGGAGAACCGCTACATTCCGGTGCGCGATCAGGACGGCCGCCTGCTGGAAGTCGAAGGCATCATCCTCGACATCACCGAACGCCGCCTGGCCGAGGAAAAACTGGCCTTGCTCGCGCGCTCCGATGGCCTGACGGGCCTGGCCAATCGCGCCACGTTGATCGAACGCCTGCATCAGGCGTTTGCTGCCGCGCGACGGGGCGCCATGCCGTTCGCGGTGTTCTACCTGGACCTCGACCATTTCAAACGGATCAATGACACCCTGGGCCACCCGGTGGGCGATCTGCTGCTGCAGGAGGTCGCCCGGCGTATCAAGTTCGGCGTCCGCGAAAGTGACGTAGTGGCGCGCCTAGGCGGCGATGAATTCGCGATCCTGCAACTGGACGTCAGCGACCCGACCCAATCGGCCACGATGGCTGCCAACATCCGCGACACGCTGCTGGCGCCCTACCACCTGGCCGGTAATGCGTTGCATATTTCGGTGAGCATCGGCATCAGTAGTTACAGCGACCTCAGCCTCGATGCCGACGCGCTGCTCGGGCAGGCCGACATGGCGCTGTACCGCGCCAAGGAAATGGGCCGCAACCAGTACCACTTCCACTCCGAGGAAATCTCCCGGGAAGTGGCCGAACGCATGACCCTCGTCAGCGAATTGATGACCGCCCTCGAGAGCAATGAACTGATGCTGCGGTATGCGCCGGAAATCGATCTGCACAGCGGCCGAATTCTCGGCATGGAGGCGCAAGTCCTCTGGCAGCATCCCCGTCGCGGTCTGCTGGCGGCCGCCGACTTCGTGCCGATTGCGGAGAAAACCGGCGCGATCATTCCGCTCGGACGCTGGGTGCTGGATCACGCCTGCCAGCAGATGCATCTGTGGCGTAACGAAGGCGTCGCGCCGCCGGTGATGGCGATCAAACTCTCGCTGGCGCAACTCAAGAGCGGCCCGGAACTGATCTACAACGTGCTACGCACCACCGCCCGCTGGGAGCTCGCCCCTTGGGAGCTGCGCTTCGATGTCACCGAGGCCACGCTGGCCCAGACCAAGTGGACGCACAACGATGCGCTGCCGCGCCTGCGTGAACTGGGCGTGGCCATCGCCATCGATGATTTCGGCACCGAATACTCATCGTTCGACTATCTGAAAACCTACCGGGTCAATCACCTCAAACTGGCGCAGAGTTTCGTCGACAGTGCCGCCCACGATGTCGCCGGCGCCAATGCCCTGCGCGCGATCGTCAACTTCGCCCGGGACTTGGGCATCGGCATCATCGCTGAAGGCCAGCCATCGCCGGAGCAGCCGCGCGCGCCCTCTGCCGCAGCCGCGCTGCCCAGTGCCCGGGGCCTGTATTTCAGCGCGGCGGTCAGCGCCGAACAGGCCGGGCATTTGCTCAAGGACAGTTCCCTCCTCGCACCGAAGGAGGACGAGGCATGAAAGCGCCTTTTCCCCAGACCAACCGGCGCATCCTGATCATCGACGACACGCCGGCGATCCACGATGACTTTCGCAAGATCCTTGCGCCACAGGTTTCAGACGCAGCGGATTTGCAGCAACTGGAGCAAACGTTGTTCGGCACTCAGCAGACGCCGCACCTGAGCTTCCAGCTCGACTCCGCCTATCAGGGCCAGGAAGCGCTGGCGCTGGTCAACCGGGCACTGGCCAGTGGCAATCCCTACGCCCTCGCCTTTATCGACATGCGCATGCCGCCCGGCTGGGACGGCCTGGAAACCATTGAGCAACTGTGGCGAGTCGACCCGAATTTGCAAATCGCCTTGTGCACCGCCTACAGCGACTACAGCTGGGAGGCGATGGCCGAACGGCTGGAGTTTGGCGACCAGTTGCTGATCCTGAAAAAGCCGTTCGACAGTCTGGAAATCCGCCAGATGGCCAACGCCCTGACGTGGAAATGGCAACTGGCGCAAGACGCGGCGCTGAAGATGCTCAGCCTTGAGCGAACCATTGAGGCGCGGGTGCACGAACTGCTCAAGGTTTCGCACCTGCTGCAATACGACAGCCTCACTGAACTGCCCAACAGCACCCTGCTCGGTGATCGCCTGAGCCAGGCCATAGCGGTGTGCCGACGGCATGACAAACAACTGGTGGTGATGTTTCTCGGCCTGGATCGCTTCAAGCGTATCAACAACGCGCTGGGTCATCCGGCGGGCGACGAGATGCTCAAACGGGTCGCCCGACAACTGCTGACCTGTGTGCGTGATTCGGACTCGGTGTTTCGCTACGGCTCCGACGAGTTCGTAGTGATCCTCGGCGACATCAACCACCCTCAGCAAACCCACGCCGTCGCGGAAAAACTCCTCACGGCCATTCGCTTGCCGCAGACGATTGCCGGTCACGATGTCAGCGTCACTGCCAGCGTCGGCATCAGCGTCTACCCCGATGACGGCCTCGAAGCCACCGAGCTGATCAAGAAGGCCGAGACCGCGATGCGCAACGTCAAGGAACTGGGGCCTGACAACATCGGCTTCTTTATCGAAGCCATGAACCAGCACGCCCGGGAACAGCACAGCATCGAGTCGGGCATTCGCCGCGCCCTGCAGGAACATGAATTCGTCCTGCACTATCAGCCGAAAATCGACCTGCGCACGGCCGCCGTGGTGGGTGCCGAAGCACTGCTGCGCTGGCAAAAACCCGGGCATGGCTGGGTCTATCCGGCGGACTTCATCCCGGTGGCCGAGGACAGTGGCCTGATCGTGCCGTTGAGCAAATGGGTGCTGGCTGAAGCCTGTCGGCAGACCCGTGCCTGGCAACTGGCCGGACTGCCGCCGATCCGCATGTCGGTCAACACTTCACCCATCGATTTTCGCCAGCGTGACTTCGTCGCCGGCATCGAACGCGTACTGCAACAGACTGGTCTGGCGCCCGAGTGGCTGGAACTGGAAATCACCGAAGGCGTGCTGATGCAAAACGTCGAAGCGACGATGACAGCACTTAACCGCCTGAAAACGCTGGGCACGCGGCTGGCCATCGACGACTTCGGCACCGGTTATTCCAGCCTGAGCTACCTGCGGCGGTTTCCCATCGATGTGCTGAAGATCGACCAATCGTTCATTCGCAACCTGTGCAACGACCGCAGCGATGCCGCGCTGGTGAGCGCGATCATCAACCTGGGCAAGAGCCTGGGCCTGAACGTCATCGCCGAGGGCATCGAAACCGCCGAACAACTGGCGTTTCTCAAGGCCCACCACTGCGAAGAGGGCCAGGGCTACTTTTTCAGCAAGGCGCTGCCGGCAGACACGTTTGCGCAGTTGCTCGCTGGTACGCAACCCACGCCCTGGGCGATTGAATGATCACTGTGAAAACGGCCTTGAGTCAGGGAGACATTTGCCGATGAGCCTGTTCCACCACGCCATGGCGTTGCTGCTGTGCGGACTCTGCGTCGGCGCCAGTGCCGAGCCACTGGACGAGCCGCTCAAACCGTTGCCCGCAGTGCCGCAGCAGGATGCCCGGCGCGTGGAACTCGGTCGACGGTTATTCCACGAGCCACGCTTGTCGATCAACAACACGCTGTCCTGCGCCAGCTGCCACCAACTCGACAAGAACGGGGCCGACAGCCGCGCCTTGTCACTGGGCTTCGACGGTAAACCGGTAGCGGTCAACACACCGACCGTGTTCAACGCGGCCCTCAACTTTCGTCAGTTCTGGGATGGCCGCGTCAAAACGCTGGAGGAACAAAGCAATGTCGTTATCACCAGCCCCCATGAAATGGGCAGCGACTGGCGCACCGTGATCGAACGCATCGGCAACGACCCCGACTATCGTCGTGATTTCGCCGCCACCTACCCGGACGGCGTGACCCAGGCCAATGTCCAGCAGGCGCTGGCCAGTTTTGAACGCACCCTGCTGACGCCCAACTCACGCTTCGATCAATACCTGCTCGGCAACACCGACATCCTCACTCTGGAGGAAAAGTACGGTTACCAGCGCTTCAAGGAATACGGCTGCATTGCCTGCCATCAAGGGGTGAACATCGGCGGCAACATGTTCCAGAAGTTCGGCGTGTTCGGCGATTACATAGTCGATCGCGGCAACCCGACCGTGGCCGATCAGGGACGTTTCAACGTGACCGGCGACGAAGCGGACCGGGCCGTGTTCAAGGTGCCGAGCCTGCGCAATGTCGCGATCACCGCGCCGTACTTTCACGACGGTTCGGCGCTCACCCTCGAAGATGCTGTGGATGTGATGTTCCGGTACCAGTTGGGGCGCTTACCGAGTGAAGAGGACAAAACACTGATCATTCTGTTTCTCACCACCCTCACCGGCCAAGGGAGAGACAAGCCATGATCAACATCTCGCGGCGACGCAGCCTGTTGTTGCTGACC
Source organism: Pseudomonas sp. GM24 (assembly GCF_000282235.1). NCBI lineage: Bacteria > Pseudomonadati > Pseudomonadota > Gammaproteobacteria > Pseudomonadales > Pseudomonadaceae > Pseudomonas > Pseudomonas sp. GM24. The sequence continues at coordinate 21,214 of NZ_AKJR01000008.1, forward strand.
CTGGTCGCCCTGGCGCTGGCCTCGACTCTGCTGTTTCTGTACTTGAAATCCAGCTCTGACCAGAGCATGACGTACACCGAATCACGGGATCTGATCCGGCAGATCAAACAGCAGAACTCGCTGTGGGAAAACGAAATTCTCAAGGCGCGAGTGGCGCTCACCCACAACTACGATCCGCTGGTGTCGCCGATGAACGAAATGAACCGGCTCTGGGCGCGCTTCGAAGCGATCGAGTCCGGGCACGGGCGTAAAGACTCGGCGCAATGGAACGAAGCTCACGAGCGTTTCCTGCAGGCGATGCAGGAAAAGACCCGTCTGGTCGAACAGTTCAAATCGCACAACGCGCTGTTGCGTAACTCCCTGGCTTTTTTACCCACCGCTGAAGACGACATCCAGCAGCAACTGGCGAGCCTGTCGGACTTCGATAAATTGCAGCTGCAAAACATCATCACCGATACCTACGACTTGCTGCTCAGCGCCCTTGAGTTCGCCCAGGTCACCTCCGACGACCGGGCCGCCGACATCGAGGTCGGCCTGAACAAGCTGAAGGTCAATGCACAACGCCTGCCGCCGGCGTTTCAGACCCCGATCAAAATCCTGAGCAGCCATATCTCACTGATTGCTCGCGAACAGCCACTGGTCAACCAGTTGCTCGAAAACATCGAAAACATCCCCGTGGCTGACAGCCTCGACAACATCACCACCATGCTCGATCACGATCAGCAGCGCGCCGATCAGGTCGACCGGCAATACCACTTCTACCTGCTGCTGTTTTCGGTGCTGTTGATGTTGTCGCTGGTGTGGCTGGCCATCCGCCTGATCGGCAGCTTCGCCGAAATCAACCGGGTCAATAATGCGCTTCAAACGGCCAACGATGCGCTGGAACAACGGGTCGAAGAACGCACCCGCGAACTCAAGGACGCCCAGAGCGAACTGCTCGACGCGGCACGTCAGGCCGGCATGGCGGAAATCGCCACCAATGTGCTGCACAACGTCGGCAACGTGCTCAACAGCGTGAACATCTCCAGCGACCTGATCACGCGCAAGCTGCGCAACAGCAAGAGCCAAGGCCTGGGCAAGGCCATGCAACTGATCAATGAACACCCGGATGACCTCGGCGCGTTCCTCAGCGAAGACGCCAAAGGCAAATTGCTCCCCGGTTACCTCAACCAACTGGTGGTCGCGATTGCCCAGGAACAACAGGAAATGCTCGACGAATTGAATCAGATGAACAAAAGCGTCGATCACATCAAGGACATCGTCGCCACCCAGCAATCCTATGCTGGCGCCAACAGCATGACCGAACCGCTGTTCATCAACGAATTGCTCGAAGACGCGTTGCGCATGAACGCCGGTGCCCTGACCCGCCACCATGTCACGGTGGTCCGGGAGTACGCCGAGGTGCCGCAGGTGATGGGCGACAAACACCGATTGCTGCTGATCCTGATCAACCTCATCAGCAACGCCAAATACGCCATGTCCGACCTCAGCAACCGCCCCCGCACCATGACCCTGGCGGTCAGGATCGTCGATAACAATTTCCTTGAGATCAGCGTCAAGGATGACGGCGAAGGCATTGCGCCGGAAAACATGACGCGAATCTTTGCCCACGGTTTCACCACCCGCAAGGAAGGCCACGGCTTCGGCCTGCACAGTTGCGCCCTGGCGGCTATCGAGATGAATGGCCACCTCACCGCGCACAGCGACGGCCCTGGCCAGGGTGCGCTGTTCACCTTGCAGATCCCCCTGATCAGCATCACGGAGAACGCATGAGCGAGCTGTCGAACCGCCGCATTCTGCTGATCGACGACATGCCGTCGATTCATGAAGACTTTCGCAAGATTCTCGCGCCGCCGGCGGCGCAGTCCGTGGAACTGGACGAGATGGAAGCGGCACTGTTCGGTGCCCAGACACGCCCCCAGCGCCCACTGTTCGAACTCGATTCCGCCTATGGCGGCGAAGAGGGCCTGGGCAAACTGATGCAGGCCCTGGCAGAACAACGCCCCTACGCGCTGGCCTTTGTCGACATGCGCATGCCCGACGGCTGGGACGGCGCGAAAACCATCGAGCATCTGTGGCAGCAGGATCCGCAGTTGCAAGTGGTGGTCTGCACCGCCTACTCGGATTATTCCTGGGATGAACTGCTGGAGCGTCTGCAGGCGCATGACCGCTTGCTGATTCTGAAGAAGCCGTTCGACAACATCGAAGTGCAGCAGATGGCCAACACCCTGCTGACCAAATGGCAGATGACCGAACGTGCGTCATTGCAAATGCATCACCTGGAACATCTGGTCGATCAACGCACGGCCCAGTTCAAGCAGGCCAGCGCAGAACTGCAGCGGGAAATCGATGAGCGCAAGCAACTGGAAAGTCAGTTGGTGCAGTCGGAAAAACTTGCCTCACTGGGGCAAATGGCGGCGGGCGTGGCCCATGAAATCAATAACCCGATCGGCTTTATCTCCTCCAACCTCGGCACGCTGGACGGCTACTTCAAACAATTGCTCAGCGTACTCGACGCCTGGCAGACGCTTGGGCCAATGCCAGACAGTGAGTCCGTGGCGCGGCTTGAGCAATTGCGCAAAGACGCCGACCTGGATTTTCTGCTCGAGGACATCCCGGTGCTGATCCGCGAATCCAAGGAAGGCATTGGCCGGGTCGGGCAGATCGTCAAGGACCTGAAGGATTTCTCCCGGGTCGATACCCAGCAGCAATGGCAGTGGGCCAATCTGCAACAAGGCATCGAGTCGACCCTGAACATCGTCGCCAGCGAACTCAAGTACAAGGCCGACCTGATCAAGGAGTACCAGCCCCTGCCGGACATCGAGTGCCTGCCGTCGCAAATCAATCAAGTGATCATGAACCTGGTGGTCAATGCGGCGCAGGCCATGGGCCCCGAGCGCGGCACCATCACCCTGCGCACCGGGCAGCAACAAGACACGGCCTGGGTGGAAGTCGCGGACACCGGCGCGGGGATTGCGCCGGACATCCTGCAGAAAATCTTCGATCCGTTTTTCACCACCAAACCCGTCGGCCAAGGCACCGGGCTGGGCCTGTCCCTGTCCTACGGCATCGTCAAAAAGCACGGTGGCGACATTTCCGTACGCAGCGAACCGGGCGTCGGCACGACCTTTCGCGTCGAATTGCCGATGCGCCAGAACCGGCCCGCTGCCTGAGGGCGCTTCAGGTGGTTTCCTGAAAGTCCATCTCCGGCGGCTGCCGACGGAAACCACCAGTGAGCACCGCCAGGTACACCACGCCGATCGCCAGCCAGCTCAGCCCCAGATACACCGCCAGATGATCAAGGCTGACCATCAGCCACAAGTCCGCCACCAGCCCGATAAACGGGAAAACCAGAAACAGCAGGCACTCGCGCGGACCTTTTTTCTCGCCGCCGATCCAGTAATGAAAGATCACCGACAGGTTGACCAGACTGAACGCCAGGAAAGCGCCGAAGTTGATGAACGAGGTCGAAGTGGTCACGTCGAGTTTCAGCGCCAGCAACGCCACCACGGCACAGAGCAGGATGCTGTTGACCGGTGTGCCGAAGCGCGCGTGCAAGGTGCCGAAAAATGACTTGGGCAGCACGCCGTCGCGGCCCATGGCGAACAGCAGTCGCGAGCCGCTGGCCTGCGCCGACAGTCCCGAGGCGAACTGGCCGACAATCAGACCGATGAGGAAAATCGACACGAATAGATCGCCGCCGATATTGCGGGCGATTTCATAGGCGGCCGAATCGACGCTGTCGAACTGGAACGACGGGTGCGCGATCTGCACGAAATACGAAACACCGACGAAGATCAGTCCGCCGATCAAGGTGATCAACATGATCGCCCTTGGAATGGTGCGGCGTGGGTCGCGGGTCTCTTCGGTCAGGGTGCTGACCGCATCGAAACCGAGGAACGAATAGCAGGCAATCGCCGCGCCGCTCATGATCAGCGGCATCTGCATGTCGCCGTTGAAGAACGGTTTGATCGACCACAACGGCGTGCCCGCATCGCCGCCAATGTAGTGCACGCACAGCGCGACGAAAGCAATCAGCACCAGAAACTGCACCAGCATCAACAGAGCATTGATGCCGTTGGCCAGTTTCAGGCCAATGATGTTGATTGCGCTGGTGATGCCGATGAACGCCAGCACCCAGATCCATTGCGGGATCGACGGGAACGCCGAGGCCAGATAAGCCGCGCCGATCAACCAGATCGCCATCGGCAGAAACAGGTAATCGAGCAACACCGCCCAACCGGCGATAAAGCCGAGTTTCGGGCTGATCGCCTTGCGCACGTAGCTGTAAGCGGAACCGGCCACTGGAAACGCGGCGGCCATGCGCCCGTAGCTCATGGCGGTGAAGAACATCGCCACCAGCGCCGCCAGATACGCGGCGGGCACCATGCCAGCGGTGGATTGAGCGAGGATGCCGAAGGTGCCGAGGACAATGATCGGCGTCATGTAGGCGATGCCGAACAGCACCACCGACCCTAATGAAAGGGTGCGTTGCAAACGAGCCATGGGCGACTTACTCCGAATGTTATTGGATTTATGGCAGAGCCGGGTTCGGCGAATGTTTTCGGGTTGGTTTTATTGTTCTGGTGTTGCCTGGTTTTTTTGTTCGACTTGAAGTTTTTCCCCCTCACCCCAGCCCTCCCGAAACGTCGGACCGCCCCCAAGGGGTAGAGGGGGAAAGGGAGCCGATCTCCAGGGGTTTCAGATCCTGAGTTCAACTTGAATTCGCAGTTTCAAATCCTGAGTTTGATTCGCAGTTTCAAATCCTCAGTGCGACTCGGTATTGCAGGTCGGCGTACCTCGGATAATCAACTCGGTCAGTTCCCTCTCCCCCTGGGAGAGGGCTAGGGTGAGGGCAGCGGTCAACGGCGTGGAATCAACAATTCGCGAACACCATCGCCACGCTCCAGCACCTCCCCCGGCAACTTCAAACGCTGATCATCCAGATAGCGGTAGTCCCTGCGCGCAATCTCCAACCGCGCGAAATCCAGTTCAACGCAGAACGTCCCTTCCTCACGCCCGGCCTCGAACAACAGCGTCCCCAGCGGATCGACCAACGCACTGCCACCGGCAAACATCAAACCGTCATCCCCCGCCTCCACGCGATTGACCATCAACGCAAAGGCCTGATTCTCCTGCGCGCGGGCCATGATCGCGGTGCGGTGCGTCGGCGCGTACGGATCCATATTGCCGTTGGTCACGATCAACAGTTCGGCACCGAGTTGTGCCAAGGCACGGGCCGACTCCGGAAACTCGATGTCGTAGCAAATCAACAGGCCAATACGCACACCGTTCCACTCGCACGTGGCATAGCGGTCGCCGGCCTCGAACACGCCGCGATCCGACGCCCACAGATGGGTCTTGCGATATTTCAGGGCGATGCCTTGAGGGGTGATCAGCAGCGTGGTGTTGTAGAAATGGCCGTTGTCGTTCTCGGCCATGCCGATCACCACGGCGATGTTGCGTTCGCGCGCAGCTGCCAGCACCGCACTGACGGTCGGGCCGTCGACGGATTCGGCGGTTTGCGCCACGGTTTCGGCTGTCGGGAAGCCCATCAGGTGGGTTTCCGGGAACACCATCAATTGCGTGTCGGCCGCGCACGCGGCAATCGCCGCCAGGGCGCGTTCGAGGTTGTAGGCCGTGGCATTGTCACGGCCCGCCAGTTGGGCGAGTTCGACTTTCATGGGAATTCCTTGTGCTGAGCGACGGGCGCGGAAAGATTGCCCGGTGGCTGTCTGTGGGCCAGTATGCGCAGCAAGCGAGCGGCCAGGGAATTACGCGGCCGGGGTAACCCGATAGGGGTAGATCGATGACACTTTCGTTTGACGACATCACCTGGCACCGCGCCGTCGGGCAACTGATCGACGCGCTCGACAAGCCGAATTTCTGGGCGCAACTGGTGCGGTTGCTCGACCAGTACGTGCCGTTCGATAGCTGGGTGGCGCTGCTGTTCAGCGCCGATCAACACCCGCAAGTCTTCGCCGAATGCCCCGGCGCAGACGGCAGCCCTGATCCGTTATTCCAGGATTATCTGCGTGGCCTGTACCTGCTTGACCCGTTCTACATCGCCTGCCGTGAGCAAACGCGCACCGGTCTGTATCGCCTGTCAGAAGTGGCGCCGGAGCATTTCGAACTGACCGAGTATTACCAGCGATACTTTCGTCTGAATGTCGTGGCGGACGAAATCCAGTTCAATTGTCAGCTGGAAGGTGAGCGCACGTTGTGTCTGTCGCTGGGCAGTGAAAAACGTTTCACTGGCGAACAGATCGCCTTGCTGTCATTGATCCAGCCTTGGGTGCTGGGCTTGTTGCGTCAGCGCCTGCCTTATGAAATCAACGAGACCGTGGCCCTCGCCACCGCCCCCGCGCCGACCGATTGGCGGGTGCAACTGGAGGCGTCGGTGCAGCAACTCAAGGGCGCGCAGTTGACCGCCCGGGAACTGGATGTCGGACGTTTGATGCTCAGCGGTTGCTCCAGCAAAGAAATCGCCCGTAAGCTGGAAATCTCCGTAGAAACCGTGAAAGTCCATAAGAAACACATGTACAGCAAGCTGGGGATCAAATCCCAGTCCGAGCTGTTTTCGATATTTCTTCAGGCACAAAACGCCTGATCGTTTGGTGAAGTTGCTTTTTGTGGGAGCGAGCCTGCTCGCGATGACGTCGGGTCAGTCAAATCATTCGTAGCTGATATACCGCTATCGCGAGCAGGCTCACTCCTACAAGGGAATGTGTCTATCCCTCAATCTTCGCTGATTATTCCGAGTCCGAACCAAGGAAACCGTATGAGCCTGTCACTCCTGAGCCGCTACGCCTTCTTTGCCGTCTGTGTGATGTTCACCCTCGCCAGCCTGCCGTTCCTCGAACATGACTGGCTGTGGCCGATCACCGCCGTCACCGGCGTACTGAGCCTGATCGGTCTGTTCGACCTGCTGCAAAGCCCCCACGCGGTACGGCGCAACTACCCGATCCTCGGCAACATCCGTTACCTGGTCGAAGGCATCCGCCCGGAGATCCGCCAGTATTTGCTGGAGTCCGACAGCGATGCCCTGCCCTTCTCCCGCGCGCAACGTTCGCTGGTCTACTCGCGAGCGAAAAACGAAACCGCCGACAAACCGTTCGGCACGCTGATCGATGTCTATCAATCCGGTTTTGAATTCATCGGCCACTCGATGCGCCCGGCACCGCTGAGCGACCCGAGCAGTTTCCGCGTGACCGTTGGCGGCCCGCAGTGCAGCCAGCCGTACTCGGCGTCGGTGTTCAACATCTCGGCGATGAGCTTCGGTTCGCTCAGCGCCAACGCCATTCGCGCGTTGAACCAAGGCGCGAAACTCGGCAACTTCGCCCACGACACCGGTGAAGGCAGCATCAGCCCCTATCACCGCGAACATGGCGGCGACCTGACCTGGGAACTGGGCAGTGGCTATTTCGGTTGCCGCACCAGCGACGGCCGTTTCGACCCGGAACGTTTCGCCGCCCAAGCGCAGAACCCGCAAGTGCGGATGATCGAAATCAAGATGAGCCAAGGCGCCAAACCCGGCCACGGCGGCATCCTGCCCAAGCACAAAGTCACCAAGGAAATCGCCGAAACCCGTGGCATCCTGATGGGCGAAGATTGCGTCTCGCCGTCACGCCACAGCGCGTTTTCCACGCCGATCGAAATGATGCAGTTCATCCAGCAACTGCGAGAGCTGTCCGGCGGCAAACCGGTCGGTTTCAAGTTCTGCCTCGGCCACCCGTGGGAATTCATGGGCATCGCCAAAGCCATGCTGGAAACCGGCATCCTCCCGGACTTCATCGTCGTCGACGGCAAGGAGGGCGGCACCGGCGCCGCACCGGTGGAATTTACCGACCACATCGGCGTGCCGATGCGCGAAGGCCTGCTGTTTGTGCACAACACCCTGGTCGGTTTAAACCTGCGCGACAAGATCAAACTCGGCGCTAGCGGCAAGATCGTCAGCGCCTTCGACATCGCCAGCGTGCTGGCCATCGGCGCCGACTGGGCCAACTCCGCGCGCGGTTTCATGTTCGCCATCGGCTGCATCCAGTCGCAAAGCTGCCACACCAACAAATGCCCGACCGGCGTAGCGACTCAGGATGCCTTGCGCCAACGTGCGCTGGTGGTGCCGGACAAGGCCCAGCGTGTATTCAACTTCCACCGCAACACCTTGAAGGCTCTGGCGGAAATGCTCGCAGCGGCCGGGCTTGAACATCCATCACAACTGTCGGCCAAGCATCTGGTGCGGCGCATGTCGGCGACCGAAATCAAACTGTTCTCGCAGTTGCATGTGTTCCTGAAACCGGGGGAACTGCTTACCGGGGAAGTGAATGGCGAGTTTTACTCGCGGATGTGGCAGATGGCGCGAGCGGACAGTTTCGAGCCGCAGGAAGTGGCCGCGGCATAACGGCAAAAGCGCCGGTCTGCACCGCAGACTGGCGCGTTCCTCCCGACGAATAATCAGCACTCACCATTGCAACAACCGCCCGTGCGGCGGCTCCTTCATGACGATAAACCCGTAATCGCCGAGCAGATAAATGCGGTAATACAGGCTTTCCACCAGCGCTGGATATTGCAGATAGCCAACGTGCGTGGCATTGCGGCGCTCACGTTCGGCAACCACGTTGGTGATGCCCACCGAAGGCAGGTTTTCCGCGAGCATGTAGTAGTCGACATTGAGCAGATAACGCAAAACCGGCAGTTGCCTGAACGATCCCTCGGCGCTGGCCAGCCAGCGATCGGAGTAGTTGATCGACAGGTATATACGCTTGGCTTCTCGCAGTTCGCTATGGGTGGCGATGTCGTGACCGAGGCTGTACAGGGCTGCAGTGGCGAAGGTTTTCTGCATGCTCAACACGCGGCCGTAGGCAAACGACAGCGACAACGTCGCCAGCAGCGGGATGATCAACAGCAAGGGCAACCAGCGGTTATGCGCCGCCAGCGCCAGACGGCTGAGGTAAAACAAACACACCAGAAGCACGCCAAACCCCATCAACGTGCGCGCGCCCTCGTTGAAGTCGCGAAACAACAGCGTGATACCTGGCACCAGTAGCACCAATACAGCAAAAACCGTCAGGCCCAGGATCACATGACTTGCGCGCCGATCCGGACGACCGAGACGGGCCAGCCCCAAGAACGCACAAAGCACCAAAGCGGCAAACACCCAAAGATATCCGCCGTGAAACAACAGCGCGGTTTTTTCCAGCACGCGGCCCATGTTCGTGCCGATCTGCAGGAATGGATGCCCTGCCCCATCAAGCCCTTCTGAATAGCGCCCGGCTGTCATGAACGGATACGCGGTGACGCCATAGATCGCGATGCCCAGACCGAACTGCGCAAGCTTGCCGCCAAGCAAACCCCAGACCTCAGTCCACGATACTTGCCGGTGCAACGCCCTGAGCAACTCCACACAACACAAGCCAAGAAAGACGTTGACGCTGATCTGGTACAACCCTGTGCCCAGTGCAATCAGTAACGCCGGTATCAGCCAGCACTGCACCCGAGTCGCACCGTGAAAGGTGATCGCGTAGATCATCGCGACAAGACTCAATGCCATACTTGGCCCGTCGTACTGATAGGAGAGATTCTGCAGCAGGAACGGGTTGTACCAGAGCGGCAATGGCACCAGACAACAGGCCAGCGTCGGCTCGACAAAGTAGTGAAACGTCAGCCGGGTCAGTGCCAGACTCATCGCCAAGGTGGCGAGCAGCAAAGGCAAAGGGAAGACATCCGGCGCAGCGCCGGTGAACGTCAACGCCTGATACAGCCAGTCGGCAAACAGCCGCCCGTAACCGGTCCAGGCATTACCGGCGGCCAGTGCGCGCCAGTTGTCGTCGATGTAAGGAAAGTCGGCGAGGATCAACGGCAGAACATACAACCCGGTCGCCAGCACAAAGAACAGCAGAACCTGGCGACGACCGAGCTCGCGAACGACAAAATCGCTGATCCTCATGGCGGCGCCTCTGTTCACGACTGCGCGGGGAGCGGTGTGTGATAAAGCTTTGAGCGGCCACGGCGGTTTTGTATCGCTGTTTCAGACCAGTGGTCGGGCGGCACCAGCCCCCACAAAAAAGCCCCGATCTCGCGATCGGGGCTAGGCTGTATCAGCGTTTTTTACTTAAGACGCCGAACGCGCAGCACCTTGTGTCACGTTACTTGGTTGCAACTTGAACACGTAGAACAACACCGTCAGCAGCACCAGGAACGCAGGTCCCACATACAGCGCCACGCGAGTGTCCGGGAAGTACGCCATCAGGCCGACCACCAGCACCAGGAAAGCCAGCGCGAAGTACGAGCTGACCGGGTACAGCCACATCTTGTACTTGAGGCCGGCACGTTCGCTGGCGCTCAGGCCTTTGCGGAATTTCAGCTGGGCCAGCAGGATCATCACCCAGGTCCAGATCGCGCCGAAGGTGGCAATCGAGGTCACCCAGACGAAGACTTTCTCCGGCACCAGATAGTTGAGCATTACGCCCAAGAGCAGCACCGCAATCGACAGCAACAGCGCACGACGCGGTACACCGTTATTCGACGTTTTGGCAAAACCGGCCGGGGCCTGGCCATTTTGCGCCAGGCTGTAGAGCATGCGCCCAGTGCTGAAGATGCCACCGTTGCACGACGACAGCGCGGCGGTGATTACCACGAAGTTGATGATGCCGGCGGCGGTCTTGATGCCCAGACGCTCGAAGGTCATCACGAACGGACTGCCTTGCGTGCCGATTTCGTTCCACGGGTAGATCGACAGAATCACGAACAACGCGCCGACGTAAAACAGCAGAATCCGCCAGAACACCGAGCCGATCGCATCAGGAATGGTCTTTTGCGGGTTCTTCGCCTCACCGGCGGTCAAGCCGATCATCTCGACACCGAGGTAGGCGAACATGACCATTTGCAGCGACATCAGCACGCCGGTCACGCCGTTGGGCATGAAGCCGCCGTGGGCCCACAAGTTGGAAATCCCCAGCGCCACACCGTCATTACCGAAACCAAAGGCGATGATGCCGACGCCACCGATGACCATGGCGATGATGGTGACGATCTTGATCAGGGCGAACCAGAACTCGAATTCACCGAAGGCTTTGACCGCGATCAGGTTGACCGAGCCCATGCTGATCAGCGCCGCGAGGGCCCAGATCCAGCGAGGCACGTCGGGAAACCAGATGCCCATGTACACGGCCACCGCGGTGATTTCCGCGACGCAGGTCACCAGCCACAGGAACCAGTAGTTCCAGCCCGTGAGGAAGCCCGCCAATGGGCCGAGGTAGTCTTGGGCGTAGCGACTGAACGAGCCGGCGACCGGATTGTGCACGGCCATCTCGCCGAGGGCGCGCATGATCACCAGGATCGCCAGACCACCCAGAATGTAAGACAGCATGATCGCCGGACCGGCCATTTCGATGGCCTTGGCGGAACCTAAAAACAGACCGACGCCAATACAGGCACCGAGTGCCATCAGGCGAATATGCCGTTCGCCAAGTTCGCGTTTGAGCGGACCGCCCTGAGCGGTGTCGCCGTGAGGCAGGTGATTGCCAGTTGGCATAGGGGGACAACCTCGTCTTGTTATTGGATATGACCACCGAGTGTCGAAGCGTCGGCCGATAAGCCTTGGCTGCTGTGAAACCGCGCCTGCCTCGTGGGCAGACGCGTCCTGCAAGAGAACCTGCAAGATCAGCGGGGCGTGCAGTATAAAAAGCCTGAGGCAGGATTTTTCACTCTATAAACCACAAGATTCAGCGGGAGTTGTCGCGAGAAGGCCAGCAGACCCGTTGGATCAACTGGCACAAGTAGGAAAACTCGCCACCGAAAATGGCGGCGAGTATTGCACAAGGATGGTGCAGCGTCACATTACCCGGCGCCCACCGTATCAATGATCAGCACCGGTCTGGTCACCACTTTGGTAACTCTGGAATTGGGGTGGACGCCGACCAATGTGTCCGGCCGCGTTATCCAGCCAGGTTTCGCCGAGGAATATTTTACGATTGTTGCAGCGCCTTCGCTGATCTGGAAATGCAACCTCCAGGACCGCGCCGAATGGTCGTACTTCATGAAGGCGAAACCCACCATCCTCGAGTCTACCTGTCCGCTTGCATTCACGCGCAATCCATAGTCCGGATATTCCATGGACGCGCTGAGACCCAAGCCATGTTCATAAGTGGCGAGGCCGTTGTATTGAGCGAGTTCCTTTCCACCCTCGACATGCCGTACCCGCAGGCGACTGGCGTCCAACTGATCGACCACCAACGAACAGCCACCGAAGCCTGGCGTAAATACATGATCGGGCTCGCCCCACTTGGGATGGATCGGGATATCGACATAGCCTCCCTGCGCTGCCCAATAACCCACCACGGCATTCGATGGTTGCGGAAGTTTGCCGAATTTGGGGTCATGAATTTTCAGTGCATTGAATTCAGCCCGGGGCGAATTGACGGGCTGAATGCGTTCCATGACAAAGGCGAAACTCGAACCGCCCTGCTTGTTGACCAGTCGTTTCGTGATCTCGTCGCTGTAGTTGACTCGAACCGGCTGCAACAACCCTGTTGCCACCGTAAACCGGCTCAACTGCGCTGGCGACAACGCTTCATTGATGCTGGTGAGCTGAAACGAATATTGCATCAGGGAAGACTCACCCCAATCGTACGCCAAGTGCTCAACTTCACTTTTAGTGACGGCTTCGATAACGGGCTCCCATAAACCGTTGGGCAGCCGCTCGCGCACAAATGCCGGGTCCGGACGCAGCGGATTGCTTGAGGTGTATACGAGCTGATGGCTGACACTGGCACTTTCATCAACAATCTCGCCAGCCGGGACGTCTGCTGCCCCCGGCGGAAGATCGCCGCCGCGCAGTGAAACTGGCTGCCATTGATCCGGCGCGACTTGCCAGAGTCGGGGACCGTGGGGACGATTGTTCAAAGGATCAACAATCACCACGTCCGTTAAATCAACTTTCAGATTGAAATCATTCCTGATGCCATACACCGCTTCCTTGCCGGTTGCATCGATGTTGCGGATATAGAAGCGCTGGCCATCGGCACTGCGATAAATACCGTGGGCATTGGCTTCAAGTCCGCTGAGTTCCGCTGGCTTGAAGGTGAAGCGCTTGAAGTCGTTATTGTCGAATCCGCCCAGTGCGAAGCGGCCAGGCTTGGGCCGGAAATCACCCGGCGAGCCATAAAGACGATTGCTCAGCGGATTGTAGTGATACCACTGCTCGTTTTTCAGCACACCGAGGCCGTCGACGCTTAGTCCGTTTATTTTCCAGGCACCGATCAGCGTCGGCCCGTGTTCTTTACGCAACATCTGCACCAATTCGCTGAGGTCCATCGCCTTGCGTAATTTCATGATTTGCTGCAGACCGTGCCTTCCGATGAATTGGAGCCCGTGACCGACAAGCCGGGTAACTCCCACCCCCACGTCGCGCAGAGCGGTCAACGGGTTGAGTTCGGTAATCACCACCGCGCCAATTATTCTCGCAGCCTTGAGTGTCTTGCTGATGGCTGATGCCGTGGAAACGCCTATCCTGGCCAATTTCGCGGCAACACTCGCACCGGCAGTCACGAATCCCAATACATCGAAAAACAGATCCATCGCACCGTCGAAATAGTTGCCTTTGACGAAATTGGTGATCGCCGACTTGAACGGGATCAGGTCGACCACGAAATCAATAACCTTCTGCACCGCTGCGTTTTCCCGGTCTTGCGTAGTCTGGCCACTGGCGGCCTTCAGAATGGCCCCGCTGTCCAGATCGAGATGTTCAACAAAGGCGTCGGCAATCAGCTCGGTCCTCTCGCTCGAGTAACTGGCGGGCACCGAAGTTCTGTTTGCGGTCTGTGGCAGGAGCTTCCCGGCCTTCGACTCGTCAGCCAGCTTGAACGGTTCGATGGTGTACTGGATGCTCGGAACAAAAGCATCGGTGCGTTCCGTCACCTCCTCTGGATCGTAGCTGCGGGTATGAATAACGCCTTGCTTGAGATCGATCTCATAAAGCTTCGACTCATGGCCCAGATCAACTTTCACTCGCAGGGTGCCATGTGTGGATGTCAGGTTTTTGCCGAAAAAGCCCATACTCAAACGGTAAGTCTTGTATTGGTAAAAAGAGACTTGGCCGTATTCGAGATTTTTCCTGTCCTCCAGAGGCAACTCGGCGAGCAGATGTTTAACCAGCAGCCGGGAACCTTGCTTGATGTTGCTGACGGCACTCTCGAATTGAGTCTGGAAGGCGTCGACCACGCCGAGTTCCAGCGGCGCATTGATCTGGTCAAGCAGCGGCTGCAAGCGAGGATCGCGGGTCGTCCATTGATAGTAGGGAGGGCCTCCCATCATGGCGATGTCGAGCAGCGAATATCGACCGTTCAGGGTCGGGTACAAGAAGGCACCGTCAACAGCGGCCACAGTGGGCTGTTGCAGCAGCCGCTCTTCAAAAGGAATGTCGCCTTTGAATTTTTGCTTGAGTCTGTGCTTCGCGATGGCTTTGCGGCTCGGAAGTTCGCTGTTCAACAGGATCGAAGCATTGAGGCGGTCAGCGAGTTGCCGGTTGTAGTGTGTCTTGACGTTTTCCAACTCGTCCTGGGGGTAATGTTCATCATTATTCTTCTGCAATACGCCGCTGACCACGCCCCAATCTGCCAGGGCGGCGGCATTGACTTGCGGCGCAACTTGCGAGTCGATCCGCGCAGCGCTTTCTGCACTGGCCATGACTTGGGCAAACGTCATATACGCCACTTTTCCGGGTGTGTGAGCCTCAATCGTTCGCGCAGCGACTCTCAGGTTGAACCATGCCGTCGTGCCGTATTTCAAACTGGCAGGCAACTGCTTGACGAGAAACTCGGGCGCCTTGCGAAGCAGCAACAGTGCCGCCGTCAATCCAGCCAGTTTCCGGCTACTAAGACGTTCCTTGATCAGGTAATCAGTCAGATTGCCAAAAACCGCCGAAACAGGTCTGCCCCAAAGTTTCTCCCCGGCCAGGTCGAAACCGGCAACTTTGCGAGGCGACGGTTGATCAATATCCCCCTCATGCAGGCTCAAATGGATGCCAGCCATTGCGTATTCCCTGGCGCTGACATCCGTGGCGATTCCGTTCAAGCGGGTCTGGATCGCCTGCCCCAGCGCCTGCCCGCGAGGACTGGTAATAAGGCGAGCCAATGCCGAGTGCGGATCACTCAGTGCCGCATTTGAAAGCGGCTCGTCAGCGTCCAGGTAGTCCAGTACTCCGGCACCGGGTATCGACACAATATCGAGGCTGTCCAGATAAACACTCGTGGCGTGCAAGGCCTCTTTTTGCTGCGCGACCGTCAGTGGAATCGGCCAGGATAATGCTCCGGCAAAGTCAGCAAACGGATGGACAGTGACTTTTTCGACTTGCAGAAAAGTTGCGATTTTTTCCAGCTGATCATTTTCGGATAACGATACTTCAGCAACAACGTCTACATTGGATTCAGACATCTGTTGTTCCTTGACGGGATTAATAGAATCCAAAGTAGATAATGAATTCGGCAGAACATAAACCGAAGAACCATTACCGATATAGCGCGCCAACACCGACAGACAACAATTTAATCAACAACCATGAAAAAACTGTTACTTAGTGAATGTCACAGAACATTATAAACAACAGACACCGACCACCATAACTTGGCGCACAGCAAAGACAGATATTCATTTGACCCGCCCAGACGCACATCCAAAAATGCTTCTCAACATAACAAATGAAAATTTTGAGATTACTGTTACAACAAAAAAAATCGCTTCCTGAAACAATATCTACATGATTTAACGATGTAGGTATTGCTGCAGGCAGCGATCTTTGTTGATGGTCTTGAACGCTTGAAACCTTACAGCACCGAACGCGCGGCACTTTGCGGCAGATTATTCGGCTGCAGCTTGAACACGTAGAACAACACGGTCAGCAGGACCAGAAACGCCAGCGCAAAGTACGAGCTGACCGGGCACAGCCACATCTTGTACTTGAGACCGGCAAAAAGCCTGAGGCGGGAGTTGTCGCGAGAAGGCCAGCAGACCCGTTGGATCAACTGGCACCAGTAGGAAAACTCGCCACTGAAAACAGCGGCGAGTAATTCACAAAAAGAGCAAGCCGTTCTGCTTCGCCCTGCTTTTTACCACTCTCGGTAACGCGCTACCGGCGCTTCCGCGCCCTCCGTACGGACGAGGTTCGAGGAGTTGCCCCTTCAGGGCGGATCACACGCTCAGGGGCATGGCGGAAAATTTTTCGAGAGTGTCACGGACGTCGGTCAATTCGACATCGCCAGGCCGGAACTCGTTGACAGCATAATCAGCGCCGCCGCGTTTTTTTCCATAGGTCTTGAAGGTGCTCGCCAAGGACCCGTTCCCGAACGCTTTAGACAAACCTTGCTGTAAGGTTTGTCTGGTTTCAAATATCGCCATGCCAGAGTTAGGGTCGAAAAAAAACCATTCCTGCTTGCCGCCTGTGAATCGGGTGCCGGCGACCATTCCGTGACTTTTAGTACCGATCATGAGGATTTTTGAATCACGAGAAGCGACGAGTTCATCAATGATGTTCTGGGCATCCATTTTTTTAGGCGCCCCACCTGTATGAAACGAATACTTGGGACCCAGTCTCTGTTGACTCTTTTCCAGAGCGGAAATAAATCGCGCCGCTTGCGGATGAGTTTGCTTCTCGGCGGCCTTCAAGACATTGCTCAAAAGAGTGCCTTCTCGCCGATGAAGATAGGCATACGCCATGGCGTATGACAGGGCGGCGCATCTGCCATTGGAAGCCATATCGACCCGTGCCAGAAAATAACACTGCGAGAACGGCTCCACTGTTACGCCTTTGGGCATGTCCTGACGGAGAAGATTTGTATAAAACGTGGCGTCGTCAAACAGGCTGTCTTCTATCTCCCTTACCAGAGCCCCCATTTCTTCAGGGCGGCGGCCGGGTTGGGCCGCCAACTCGACCAATTGCTGCGTGTCCATTCGGAAGCTGTAATCAGTGATGGCCTCCAGAATATCCAGCCCGTCGTCATAAGCTTTTCTAAAGGCTGGAAAGTTGAGTGGCGTGCGGGCAGCCGCGATATTGGCGCTAAAACCCGCATAGCGATCGGCATAGCCGGCATCCACTCCAGAAAGGCTGCCCAAACGGCCTTGTCTGGGCTGAAAGTTGCCAGGGGCGCCATAGATCCTGTTGTTTACAGGATTGTAGGGATACCACTGATCATTCTTCAAAACGCCTATCCCAGCGATATTCTGCTCGCCTACCTTCCAAGTACCAGGCAATGCAGTCCCGTGTTGTTTTCCCACCGCCTGCAACAGCTCGTAGCTACCCGCAGCCCCGCCGCGCAATCTGGCGATATTTCCCAGGCCGCGGTTCGCAAGGAACTTGACTCCGTTGCCTGCGAGCCGCGCGCCTCCCGATGCGAGACCGTGCAACCCGCTGAACGGATTTAGTTCGCCGATAACCAGTGCGCCGATGATTTTCGCGGCCTTGAGCGCCTTGCTGAGTGCCGATGCCGTCCTGGCGCCCAATTGTGCCAACTTTGCCGTGGCACTCACGCCAGCGGTAACGAATCCCAACACGTCGAGAAACAGGTCAATTGCACCGTCCAGGTATTTGCCGTCGATAAAATTGCTGATGGCCGATTTGAAGGGAATCAGATTAAGCAGAAACTTCACACTCCTCTCCAGCACCTCCACTTCCTGATCCCACGTGGTCAGGCCTTCAGCGGCTTTGAGAATATCTTCACTGTCGTAATCAAGATGTTCGACAAAGGCATCGGCAATGATGCGGGTTCTCTCGCTGGAATAACTGTCGGGAACGGGAAATGTCCATGACGGGGAGGGTCTTCGCTTGAGTTTTTTGGCGATGTCCCTGTCAGCAAGATAGAACGGCCTCACACCATACGAAACGCTGGGGATATGCACGCTGACCCTGTCTGTCTGTGTGACGGGATCAACGTCTTTTTTGGTGATTGAGCCCGCTTTCAGATCGATGTAATACACCGAGACTTTTTTATCGATGCCCTGCTCCACTCTCAGGGTCAAATTTTGGTTGCCGGCACGCACAAACTTGTCATGAAACTGCAAACCGGCTTTGATGGTCTTGTCCTGATAAAAATCGATCTTGCCGTATTCAATGTTCTCTCGGTCTTCCAGCGGTAACTCGGAAATCAGATGGCGTATGGTTAACCGGGTACCTTCCTTGAGGTGATTGAGCGTCGCTTCAAACTCACGGTTGAAGATCCTTCGTACACGCAGATCCAGTTCGTTGATGTCGTGAATACGGAAGTTAACGAGTGAGTGGCTGGTTTTCCACTTGTACGTCCCGTCCATCATTGCAACGTCCAGCAACGTGTGCATCCCGACCGGCCCCTGGATTGCACTGGGTACCGGGGAGAGTGCGCCGACTATTTTCGCCCCCACCGAGCGGTCCCATTCAAGGACGTGTTCTTCAATCGGATAGTTCTCGCCAAACTCCTTCTTAAGGCCGGCCCGAGCTATTTCCTTGCGACTCGGGAACACACTGCTCAACAGAATTGGCGTGTTGAGCCGGTCGGCCAAGGCCTCATTGAAACGTGTTTTGAGTACATCCAGTTCAGCCGGGGTGTAATGTCCATCGTTTTTCCTTTCCACCAGCCCGTGGACAACGCCCCAATCAATCAGCGTAACGGTCTGCGCGTACTGAGTAACGGCCGGGTCGATCAACGCTGCACTTTCGGCGCAGACCATGACCTGTGCGAACTTCATCTTTGCAACCTTGCCCGGCGATTCAGCTTCGATGGTCGCAGCGGCAACGGACAGGTTGAACCATGCCGGCCCACCGTATTTAACTGCGGTCGGCAGGTCTTTGATCAGAAATAATGGAGCATGCCTGGCCAGCAACAAGTAAGCGCCCAACCCAGCCATTTCGGAGTTGCAGACACGGTCTTTGATCAGGTGTTCGCGCAGTTTGTTGAATACTGCTGCAACCGGTTCCCCCCAATGTTGCTTACTGTCCAGATCGAACCCGGCGACATTATTGCGTTGATGGTTTTCAATCGACTGCGGATCAAGGTCAAGTTGAAGTGCGGCCAGCGCGTAGTCGTTGACGCTTACATCCGAGGCAAAACCTTTCAAGTGAGTTTGCACTGCCAGCCCCAATGCCTGACCGCGAGTTCCGGCAATCAGGGTTTCCAGTGCCCTGGCTGGATCGCGCAAGGCGTCGGCGGCGAGCGGTTGCTCTATGTTCATTAGTTCCAGCAGCCCTTGATCCGGCTGCGGCGTGTCATCAAGACCGGCGATAAAAAGCCGAACGGCTTCCAACACCTGTTTCTTCTGCTCGACACTTAAAGGAATTTGCCAGGATAAAGCGCCGGCAAAATCTGCCAGTGCGCAAGGCAAAACCTTTTCGGCTTCACGCTTTATGGAATCAATATTATTTGTATCACTGTCAGTTGCCGAAACAACATTCGAAGTAGAACTTTCAAACTCAGACATACACTTTTCCTTCAGGATTAAAACAAGGAAAAATTAAACCTCCAAAACACTTAAAGAAAAAGCCGACAACCATTACCAATTAAGTGTTTTACCAACTGTATGTAAAATCCAACCAACGATTCCTTCTAACAAACAATGCGCAATCACACTAAACATCATGAAAATAAATCATTCGAAGAAAAAAAACAGCCGGAAAACACAAGTCGATAAAAGCCTTATCAAGTTTTGTTCCCGCTCTCTTCGCTCGCTGTAAAACATATACAGGCAGTCATGCTTTTTAGCCGTCAGGAGCCTGTCAAAACGATCAGACCAGCCACCCCGGCAACCGAAGTTCGAGCGAACCGCGTGATCGTGTGGCGGGGGACGATCACGTGGTAGAAACCGAAAAGCCCCGGCCACTCATCGAGTGGTCGAGACGGCTCAGTGCTTCGAGGCGCATCCCGCTCACAATTCCCTCGCCCCTCGCCAACCACCGTCTAAGCTTCAGACAAGTCCGATCAATCTGCGTGAATGGATCAATCGACTATGGGCGCTTTGTGGCAAACCGATTCGAGTAAAGCCGTGGTTCCGACTGACCGTGTGGATGAAGCGCCTGTCCCTGAAAAAACCCGCCGCAACCGGCATGGGTGGAAGGCTTTCTGGTTGTTGCTGGTGATTATCGCGATTGTCGTGGGACTGGCCGCGTCCAAGGAAATGCGCACCTCGCGCTTCCAGTCGCGCGAGCTCAGCCAGTACGCCGCGTCGCTGACTTACCATCTCGAACCCGGCCCCAGCGAAGCAATTCGCTATCCGGGCAATGGGCCATTCGATTTGCGCCTGGGCTACAGCTCGCTGGATGAATTTCTGCCACGCCTGCTCAAACGCAATTACGTCATCACCGAGCAGACGCGTTTTTCCCCGGCGCTGCTCAGCTACACCGACAAAGGCCTGTTCGTGCCGTATTCGGAAAAGATCCAGGCCGGGCTGTCGATCACTGATTGCCGGGCTGCGCCGCTGTACAAGTACAACTACCCGCAGCAGCTGTATTCAAGCTTCGAATCCATCCCGCCAGTGGTGGTCAGCAGCCTGTTGTTTATCGAAAACCGCTTCCTGCTCGACCCGAAACAGCCGCTGGCCAACCCGGCAGTGGACTGGCCGCGCTTCGGCATGGCCGCCTGGTCGCAAGTGGCGAAACTGCTGCGATTGCCGGGCCAATCGGCAGGCGGCAGTACGCTGGCGACGCAATTGGAAAAGTACCGGCACTCACCGGATGGCCTGACAGTCTCCGGTGCCGAAAAGCTGCGGCAGATGATGTCCGCCAGCGTGCGCGCCTATCAGCCCGGCCCGCAAACTCTGGGGGCACGGCAGAACATCGTGCGCGATTACCTCAACAGCGTGCCGCTCTCGGCGGTGCCAGGGCATGGTGAAGTGCATGGCATGGCGGAGGGGTTGCGCGTCTGGTACGGCAGTGATTTCAACCAGGCCAATGCACAGCTGAACAGTCCGGCCACGGATCCGAAAACCATGGCGGCCAAAGGCTTGGTCCTGCGTGAAATGCTTTCGTTGATGATCGCCCAGCGTCGCCCTTCGCATTACCTGACCAAGGGCCGCGAGGAACTCGCCAACCTCACCGACAGCCACTTGCGCCTGCTCAAGCAGAACGCGGTGATCGACAGCGCGTTGGCCGATGCCGCCCTCGCCAGCAAGGTCACCTACCGCGACTGGCAGACCCAGCCGACCATGCAACCGATCGAAACCAACAAAGGCATCAGCGTCGCCCGCAGTCGTCTGGCGAGCATGCTCAACCGGCCACTGTACGATCTCGATCGCCTGGATCTGTCCGCCACCAGCACGCTGCAAGGCGACCTGCAAACCCAGGCCACCGCCTACCTGAAAAAACTCGCCGACCCGGCCTACGCCGCCGAAATCGGCCTGCTCGGTGAACGCTTGCTGACGCCGACCAGCACCACCCAAGTGCGCTACAGCTTCACCCTCTTCGAGCTGACCCCGGACGGTTCCCGCGTGCGGGTACAGACCGACAGCACCGACCAGCCGTTCGACATCAACGAAGGCAGCAAACTCGAACTCGGCTCAACGGCGAAAATGCGCGTGCTCACCACTTACCTGCAAATCATCGCCGAACTCCACGACAAGTACGGCGCAATGGGCGTGCCGGAACTGAAGAAAGTCGAAGTCCCCGATCAGGACCGCTTGAGCCAGTGGGTCATCGACTACCTGATCCAGAACAAAGACCACGACCTTTCAAAGATGCTCGGCGCAGCCCTCGACCGCAAATACTCGGCCAGCCCCGGCGAGGCGTTTTTCACCGGCGGCGGCCTGCACACGTTCCATAACTTTCGCAAGGAAGACAACGGCCGCCTGCCGACCTTGCGCGATTCCCTGCGCGAGTCGATCAACCTGCCGTTCATTCGGCTGATGCGCGACGTGGTGCGTTATGTCACTTATTCGGGGCCCAACAGCAGTGCCGAGTTGCTCAAGGATGATCGTGACCCGCGCCGGCAGGAATACCTGGCGAGCTTCGCCGACCGCGAAGGCACCTCGTTCCAGCTCAAGTTCTGGAAAAAGTACAAAAACAAAGACACTCAAGCGCGCCTCGACACCTTTCTCGACAGCATGCGCCCGACGCCGATTCGCATGGCCGCCGTGCATCGTTACTTGCTGCCGGAGGCGAGTCAGGAAGACTTCAATACCTTCGTGCGCTCACACCTCAAAGGCGCCAAGCTCAGCGAAAAACTCACCGATGATCGCCTGATCCGCCTCTACGATTCCTATGGCCCCGGCAGTTACGATTTGCCCGATCAAGGCTTCATCGCCAAGGTGCATCCGCTGGACCTGTGGATGATGGGCTACCTGTTGAACCACCCGGACGCGACCTTCAGCGAGATCGTCAAGGCCAGCCATTTCGAACGTCAGGAAGTCTATAGCTGGCTGTTCAAGAGCAAGCACAAGGGCGCTCGTGACAGCCGTATTCGCACCATGCTCGAGATCGAAGCGTTCCTGGAAATTCACCAGCGCTGGCAGAAAGTCGGCTACCCGTTCGACCATCTGGTGCCTTCGCTGGCCACCGCCATTGGCAGTTCCGGTGACCGCCCGGCCGCACTGGCCGAGCTGATCGGCACCATCCTCAATGACGGCGTGCGCATGCCGACTCTGCGCATCGACAGCCTGCATTTCGCCGCCGGCACACCCTACGAAACGCAACTGGTCAATGACCCGCATGTCGGCAAACGGGTGATGCCGTCCGAAGTCGCCACGGCCATGCGCGAGGCGCTGTCGCAAGTGGTCGACGCCGGTACGGCAAAACGTGTTTCCGGCAGTTTCAAACTGGCTGATGGCAGCCCACTGGCCATGGGTGGCAAAACGGGGACCGGTGACAACCGCATCGAAGCCATCGGTTCGGGCGGGCGCATCCTCAGTTCGAAGTCGATCAACCGCACGGCGACATTCGTGTTCTACATCGGCGATCACCATTTCGGCACCCTCACCGCGTTCGTCCCGGGGCGCTCGGCGGAGAACTTCAAGTTCACCTCGGCCCTGCCAGTGCAGGTGCTCAAGGGCATGGCGCCGATTCTGACGCCGTATCTGCAACCGGGCAGCGACTCGCAATGCACGCCAACGAAAACCGCCAGCGTGGCGATGCTCGAAGCGCCGCGCCCTACAGCGAGGTAACAAATCGTGTCGGTTTTTTCTGCATCAGAGTGACGAATTTTCGATTCGGCGGGTGGTATTCATGTATTTTTCAGATTCGAATTTTCGTCGGGTTGGTGCTGCGCAACGCCGTTTGCCTCCCGATCTTTGAACTTTTGTTTTGCCCTGCCCTGAGTAGGCTGATCACTCCTCAACAATCAAGGATGATTGGCCATGTCTCTCTCTCCCCAGCCTGCGGAAAACACGGACAAAGGACGGCACTACGAATTCATCAAATCCGCCGTCGACGACAATTTCAAGACCGCTACCGTCAGCCGGGGCCTCGCCCTGGCAGCCTCGCCACTGAAGAATGAAGCCTGGTACACCACCGCGCCCGCCGCCTATCTGAACAAACTCGCCGACGCCAACCTCAAGGCCTGGGGTTCGCAGAACCAGGTTGACCACCTGCTGGCGAAAACCGATCTGTACGCTTTCGCCGAACCGCTGCTCAAGGCAAAAATCAAACAACGTCACGGCATCGAGCCGGACGTCAAAAGCACCTTTCTACGCCTGTACCTGCCGAAAGAAAAACCGTGGTACGCCATCGATTTCTCCGCAGGTGTCGTGACCCGCACTGTCTCCTTGCTGGACGCCGCCCTGCACAACTTCGCCAACAGCGAAACGGTAGGTCCTGGCTCGGACTACATCAGCCAACCCGATGAACGCGGTCTGTTCGATGTCGTGCCGATCAAAAGCGCCATGCCCATCAGCCAGTTCCAGACGCTGTGCCGCGACCTGGATATCGGCGCCCAGTATAAAAAGCATCTGGAAAGCTATCTGCTACCGGGTGAACCGCTGGCTGAAGGCGTGCTGCAACACAAGGTGAACGAGAGTCAGAAAGACGCCCTCGCCGTCGCGGCGCACCTGGCACTGATCAAGGACGATATCCAGTACGACGCCTACAAAATGCTGCTGACCCTGGCCGAAGGCAAACCGCAACTGCGGCTCAATGGCCGTTCAATGCAGTGCTCTGACCTGTCGCTGCTCGGCACCCGCCTGACCGGGATCCTGCTACTGACGCATGCGATATCGGACAACCGCGGTGTTCGACGGGTGATCGCCTACATTCCTCACGATCCGGATCACCCGCTCAAGGAGTACGACTCTCTGACAGCATTGCGCGATGAATTGACGCGGCAGTTTCGCGAAGACCGATTCAGTGCCTCAAGCCAACAGACCTATCGTCAATTCTTCAGCCAGTTTGTCGACCAGCAGCAGCGCGGACACTTCTTCGCTGAACTCGAACAGCGACTGTTCATCGTCAGGTATCACCCGCGTCAGGATCCGGCCGACCAGCGACCGGCGTGGCGCAAGGATCCGGTGGACAATCCCAACCTGCAATTCAGCCGGTTGAAATTACAGGGTGATTACTGGCGCCACGCCTATCAGCAAAAGCTCAACAAGATTCTCAACGATGCCCGGGAAATCGCCGTCTCCACCGCCGACACCGACAGCAAGGCGCGCTGGGCGTGGTGGGACAACTTCAAGAAAATCCTCTCGGACATTGCCAATGTCGCCTTGTTGATCGCCACTCCCTTCGTCCCGGGTCTGGGCGAACTGATGATGGCCTACACCGCTTACCAACTGACCAGCGACGTCATCGAAGGCATCGTCGATCTGGCCGAAGGGCTTTGGCAGGAAGCCGCCGGGCATGTCATCAGCGTGGTGACCGACATCATCCAGTTGGCCGCCTTCACTGCGGGCGCGCAGATCGGCGAAGCCTTTCGCGTGAAGCTGTCGCCGTTGGTCGACGCTATGAAACCGGTCAAGCTGCCCGATGGCAAAAACAGTTTATGGCACCCGGATCTGAGCCCTTACGCACGCAATGAACTGATGCTCTCGCCAGACGCCAAACCTGACCACCAGGGACTGCATCAGTACGGCAACGAAAACGTCCTGCCACTGGAGGGCAAGCTGTACTTCGTCGAAAAAGCCTCGACTGACGCGACGTCCACCACCCACCGCATCAAGCACCCGAACCGCGCCAACGCCTACCAGCCACGGATCGAACACAATGGCCACGGCGCCTGGGTGCATGAAGCGGAAACCCCGCAAGACTGGCCAAATGAAGCACTGATGCGGCGCCTGGGCCATCGCGTCGAGCGATTTTCCCCCAGGGAACTGGAGCAGATCCGCATCAGCAGCGGTACCGACCACAACGCTCTGCGCCAGATGTATGTGGACACCCGTCCACCACCACCGCTGCTGGCCGACACGGTCAAGCGGTTCAGTGCCTACGACGATATTCGCATCGCCACCGCCAACATCCGTAACGGGCAGCCGATTGCCGCTGAATCGGTGTGGCTGGAACCGGTGCTGACCAGCCTGCCAGGCTGGCCGTACAACCGGGCGCTGGAGGTGTTTGCCGACACCGACCTGGCCGGCTATTCGCGCAAGTACGGCAACCCCCAAGCGTTGGAGGCCGATACCTTGAGCATCAGTCTCGCCGATCTGAACGCGGGCAAGTTGCCGGATCGGGTGGCGGGTTTTCTTACCGAGGCAGAGTTCAACAGTCTGCTGGGGCGCGAGGTTCCCCCTGGCGAGCGTGTTGCGGCCTTACGCAATCAGCTCGCCGATGACGTCGACAAACGCAGCGGCGCCGTATCCCGGCATGTTTATCAAGCCGGGGAACGATCAGGCAAAGCCGATATCCAGCGCGTCCGACAGACGTTCCCGGATCTTCCACTCGAGCTTGCAGAAAAAGTCGTGGCGCAGGCCAAACCCGCCGAACTGCAACGCATCGCCGATGAACAACGCCTGCCGCTGCGCCTCAAAAACCAAGCCCGAGAACTGGATTTCGAAGCGTCCGCTACCCGGGCTTACGATGGTTTTTATCACGATGAGTTGATCACTGCGGAGACTGAACGCCTCGCGCTCAACACCCTCAGAGTCAATACCGACACCTTCGCCGACCTGCGCCTGGAGGTTCGCGATGGCAGCTTTGACGGACCGCTGCGCTGCAGTGTCGGGCCGGCTGACGCAACCACCGTCAGACGTCTGATCCGCGACGAACGGGGGCGTTATGAAGTGCTCGACGCCAATAACCGCCAACTGCATGAAGGCGATGATTTCTACGAGTCGATTCTTCATGCGGTGCCTGTCCAGACCTTGCCTGAAGTGGGTTATCAACGCGGTCAGGGACGCCCGCTGAAGCTATGGATCATGGAACAGGCCACGTCCCCTGCACAGCGCCGAACCGCGCTGGCAGAGCCACCCATCCGCCCGGTGGCGACGATTGAAACCGAAACGCTGCTGCGCGGCTGGCCGTGGCCGTTTGCCAAACAGACACCGGAACAACGAATCAGGCAGCTCTACCCGTACATGAAGGAAAGCGAGGTGACCACCTTCATCGAAGTGTTGAAACGCAAGGGTGATAACCCCGAAAACGCGATCAAACAGCTGGAAAACGAACGCGAGGATCTGCACCAGGCACTGCAGAAATGGCGTGACAATTACCCCGCCGGCATGGACGACTCGGGAGATCCGGCCTACGGAGCATCCCTGGATTACATGCACAACGGCGGCAGGCACATCGAAGACAAGTTGATTGAATGTTTCGAGCGAAAAAGCGATCTGTTCGAAGGTGGCAGCAATCATCCCGAACAAGGCTATACGCTGGACCTGACGTCCGATTTCCTGAGCTTTGAGCTCGAAAGGTGGTGGAAAGATTTACGCGAACAACCTGACCTGCAGAAACACCTTGAGCAGATCACCTCGCTGAGAGTCAACAAAATGCCCCTCTCGCCTACCGTTGAAGGACTACTCGGCAGCCTGCCGCAGCTGCGGCAATTGAGCGCCCGCCAGTGCGGTCTGAAAGAGATACCTTCCACCCTCGGCCAAATGCGCCGGCTCGAGTATCTGGATCTGAGCGACAACCGGATTCACTTGACGCCACAGTCCGGCGAACACCTCAACGCACTGGTGCGTCTGCGCACGCTGAACCTGAACGGTAATCCATTGGGCGTGCCACCCGATGTCGGGCGGATGTCCCAGTTGTATGAACTGGGCCTGGCCAATACCGACATTAAAACCTGGCCCGAGGGGTTGTTCGAACCCGGCAGCGGCGACTGGCCGCGACGGCGCGGTTTCATGCTCGACATGCGGCGGGCGCCGATCAATACCCTGCCCCAGGTCACGCCCGGCTCCGATCAGGCGTTTGTCCTCAGCCGCGCGCGCTTTGACCTGGAAAAACTGACCAATGAGGACAGGGTGCGTTATGGCCTGTATCGGCAATCTTCAGGCCTGGGTCTGGTGCAAAGCTATTTGCCGGCAGCCAGCAACGAGCTCAGCCATTGGCAAATGTTTCCCGTTGAGCCTGGCGGGTTCGGACCGTCCGCAGCGTTGCAAAAATATCGCGAAGAATCCTGGCATGACCTGATGGCCGAACCAGACTCCGCCGGTTTTTTCAGCGTTATCCGCAAGCAAAGGGAAAGCGCGGATTACCGGACGAGTCGCGGTCGACAGAATTTGACCCGGCGCGTATGGGAAATGGTCGAAGCGGCGGCAATCGATTCACAACTGCGCGCAGAACTGTTCAAACAGATTGTGTCCCCCGACGATTGCGGCGATCTGGGTACTCAGTTGTTCAATTCACTGGGGATGAAAGTACTGGTATCCAAAGCCTACGAAGAGTCGACATCAGCCAGCGCTCTGGATGACAGACTCGTACGCCTCGCCCGCAGTGCCGCCCGACTGAACCGAGTGACCGATGAGGCAGATTTTGAATACCAGCGTCAGAAACAGCAAAACAAGATCGATAACAGCATCCCCGCTCCCGATGAGGTAGAAATCCATCTGGCCTATGAGACCGGGCTGGCCGAAAGACTGGGGCTGCCCTGGCAGGCCGAGGGTATGCTCTACCGACCTCGCTCCGGCGTCAGTACCGAACAACTCGACGCGGCCTATAACACGATCATCAAACGCGAACAGGGCGATGGTCTGGTCAACGGAATGATCCACCTCTATTCGAAGAAGTTCTGGGAGACTCATTTGCGCAAGAACCACCCGGACCGCTATGAAACCAATGATGATTTTTACGCGGAAAAACTGGGACGGCTCGATGAGCTGCGTGATGCGCAGGCTGAATGGGCCAACGCCACGCCACAAACGCCGCTCAATCAACTGGCGCGAAAAATGGAAAGCCTTGCCGATCAACTGGGCATACCGCAGGCAGAGGTCTTCAGCGGCGAAGCCATGAGCGCCGCACGCCACAGACGGCTGTCGGACAACATTGGCTATGAGCGCGATGAACTGTCCAGGCAGTTGACTCGTGAAGCATTGGCCAGAGCGGGTTTCTGACGACAACGCTGTTGCTCTGCCAGCCCGGTCAAAGCTGGCAGAGCTTCATCGCGCCTGCGCCACTTCCGAATCCCGAATCCCGAATCACGGTGACGTGGCCTGAGTAACTTCACGCCACGCCGGGCTTCGATGTGATGCACTACGGCCGCTGCGGCGCTGACGTTGAGCGCCAGCAACAGACCGCCACAGGATCGGGCCAGGCGCGAAGATGACTACGCAGCAGCCTCATTCGACACCCGGCGCCCTGGCGTTGAACAACAACACGACGTTGCCGCTGTAATCGCCGGAGCGATACCCGCCCGCCGGTTCGACAGGGCTGATCTTCAGGGCTACGCGTTTGCCGGCCGCCGCCTCTTCCTGAGACAGCACCTGGCGCGGCGTGATGTGTGAACTCAACTCCACGGCATTGAACGTGACCTGTAACTCGATCACCTCGCCGGGGCGGCCGTTTTCCAGATAAGGGTCGGAGCCAAGGCGCGCCTCGATCGCGCCGCTGTCGTGGCGCAGGTCGAAATTTTTCTCCAGGCCACCAAGCGTCGCACGCGGGTAATCCCAGGCAAGCCGCTGGGTCCGGTGAATCCAGTCCGGCTCTGCGGGAATAATGTAGAACGGCCGGCTGGGAATGGTCAGGGACACTTCAAAGGTGTGTTCTTCGCGAGCGGCCCAGGCCCCAACGCTGGCCAACACGGCAGTGGCCATCAGCGTGCCGAGGATGCATTGCTTGATCATGTGGTTTACCCGATGCGTCATTGGAAAACAGACCTAGCGACTGGCGGTCTTTATGGTTTTTCTGGCGCTGCCCTCGATCAGGAAGAAGCGGTACTCGCGCCCCTTGTCCTTGTCGAACGCGAAAGTCTTGCCCGCCAGCACATGGTGCTTGGTGGTCGCACCACAGTCGGTTTCCTTGCTCAGCGAACAGCTCTTGAACTCATCGACAATCACTACGGTGTTACCGTCATTGCGCAGCTCATAGCGGCTCTCGGTTTCATTGACCACGGTGGCGAAACGAACGTCCTTGGGCCGCACGAAAAAGATCGTGCCGAATCCGGTCATGACATTGACCCCGGCCGAAAGCGATTTTTTGTACTCATCCCGCTCTTCGCCACTGACCACAAAGTCGTCTTCCTTTTCCGGGACTACCGGGACAAAACGCACGCGAAAATAACGCTCACGATCACGCTCGCCCATGTACAGCAAACGCGTGCCTTGCATGCCCTGAGCCGGGACGATCAGCCGCGCCGGACTAGCCATCAAACCATTGCGTGAGGCGCCGTCGGCAGCGTTCTCGACTGCAATTTCCTGCGGCTTGCCATCGCTGTCGTAGATGATTTCCAGCACATTGATCTTGACGAATGCCGTCGCGTCGCCGCTATTGAACACGCGTTTCAGATAGGTACTTTTATCGGCGTCGAGATAGTCGTAAACGGTGCCGACATTGATCTGCGGACCGGCCTGCGCCGTCAGGCAAAACACGCTGAGCAGGCCCAGCAGAAAACCACGGTTCATCGTTTTCAACTCCATGAATGTCGAGAATGGCCAGGCGGGACCGCTCATGCTTCCGAGTCCCAGATAATGGTGATGTTGCCGCGCAGCCGGTCACTCAGGCCGGGGCGCAACAGGAATTCGATGGCAAACGGGGTCATGTCGAAATGCAGCGTGCCGGGCTTGCGATCCACGTACAGGCTTGGCAGGAACGGCCCCGCCCACTCGTCGTGTTTTAACGGATGCCGGGTGACATTGCCGCTGGGACCGGTAATGCCCGTCGGCAAGCTGAGGGATACTTCGACCTCGGTGGTATTGCCCTTGGGGCTGCCGAGCTTGCACGCCGGGCCGCCAGTGGAATTGCACACCATCTTGACTTTGAAGCGCGACGAGGCGGACAGGTAAAACAGCTGATCGCGAAAAATCCGTGTCGGCTTGCGCCCGCTGTCGATCCAGCGCGCCCAGCCACCTTGGGGTTCCAGCGACACCTGGTTGCCACCCGGCGGCAGATCGACCTTGAGGGTGTGCTGTACGTCCAGCACGAAGTCCAGGGTGAGGTTGCCGTCATCCGGTTGAAATGTCGCGCCCATATCGAAATCACCGTTGGGACCCATGCTGTAGGAGATGGATCCGGTGTACAGACCGCTCGACATGTTCAACGGGTTTGGGGTTTTCAGCTCATACGCAAAATCAATCCTCTCGAAGTACATAGAGGGGATGCGAAAAGCGGCGGTTTTGGTACAGGGCGCCTGCACAGGCGTCTGCCAGAAAAAGCGATAGGTGCGATCGCTGTACCCGGCCACGCTAGTGCCTTGGCAAGGCGCCGGGGCATAAAGCCAACCGCTAAGGGACGTCCAGAGGATGTCATGGCCTGTGGGGGCTGCCACTCCGGTCAGGTTATCCACGCTATCGCTGAGGACAAATCGGGAACCGATGCCGGTGATACGCACCTCTACGGTTTCCGTTTCCTGAGTATCCTGATTGGTGACCGTCAACCGTCTCCAGCCAGCCGGAACCTGCACTGAGACATCGTCACCCGGCCTAAGCTCGCCTGAGCTGTAGCGGACGGGCAACTCAATGCTGAACATGTTGTTGCTGGCGCATTGCGCGGGGAAGTTCACGCAATAGCCACTATTGGGTGTCTGGTTGACGAACAGGTTCTTGCCCGGCTGAGAAGCATCCGGTTGAAACAGCGCGCGGATCTCCTGATTGATGGCCTGTGCCGGCGACATGCTCAGCGCCAGCGCCAATACACATCCACTTGTGATTATCTTCATCGGATCAACCTGCCTTCTGTTCGGTGAACGTAACGTCGGCCAGCGTGTCCGGCGTGCAACGCAGGTCGCCGATCATCAACACATCGTTTTCGCTGCGATGGCTGCCGGCATCGAGGCGGAACTGGCACAGCAACTGGTTGCCCTGACGCACTTCGAGGGTCGGTGAGCCGGCGTTCATTTCCATCGAGAAGAAGCCGTCGACTTCCGTTACACCGCGGCTGGCGTGGTTGATCACGTGATGGCCCTTGAGCGGCCGTCCCTGTGCGTCCACCAGTCGACCGAGCACGGTCAGGGTTTTCATCACGCGGACTTTGCGGTACTCGACCCCGCCCTTGTTCAGGTGATAACGGGTGCGTGCCGGTTCAATGCTCGCCGCCGGCACGTGGGTACCCTCGAAATCAAAACTCACCGAGCTGTTCCGGTACGCGGTGATCGGAATGAAGTTGCGCCCCGGCTTCAACGCCGCCCCGCCACCGCTGTAATCGTCAGCCCGCAGGACGATGTCCTCGATATCCGACTCGACATCGACGATCATCCCGGCGCCGCGCACATCGCTCTGGCTGGTCATGAGCATCTGTTGCCCGCCGACCACCAAGGTGCTGTCAACGTTGAGGCCGCCGGTGAAGTTGCCGTTGTAGGAGGAGCGCTGAATGAAGCCATCACCATTGACCGCGTCGGTGCGGAAGTTGGCGAGGCTGGCGACGCCCACCCCGTAAGTATCGGTGAGTGCCGTGAGCGACACGTTTTGCAGGACGTGATCCTGAAAATCCTTGCGCCAGCCGAGGGAGGCGTTGTTGTCACGTGTGCCGTCGCGGGCCGTGCGTGAGCCGATGCTGCCGGTGATCTGCTGGCCGGGTGCGCCAAGCGCCATGTTGATGCTCAGGTCGACCCCGCGATTGCGCGCATCACCACTGCTGTAACTGCCGGGCCGATCAAACAACGAAAGCCGCCAACTGGCGTCACTGCCCAGCAGGGTGGTGCGCTGCGTCCAGCCCAGATCCATACCCATGCCTTCGACATTGCCTTCGCTGTGCGACACCCGCGCATTGACTGAACTCTTGCTGCTGACGCGATGGTTGAGCGCCAGCGAAGAATTGCTGGTCTGGCCGATGAACACGTTGCGCGGACGAACCCGAGTGCCATCGGGCAGGGTGTCGTAGGTATAGGTAGTGTCGAGCCAACTACGACTGTGGCTGACGACGATGCTTCCGGCGCCATAGTTGTAGAGGCTTTGCAAGTCGAGACCAGTGCCGTAATCCTCGGTCTTGTAGACGTTGGCGTAGAGGCTGAGGTGATTGGCCAGGGTCCAGTCGATGGACGTACCGTATTGCAGTTTTTCGCGAATCTGCCGCGCCGACAGCCCGAGGATCACCCGCGGATGCAGCAGGTAATTCACTGACGCGCCCGCCGTCGGATTGCCGCTGGCCTGGGTGTCCCAGTTGCTCAGCAGTTTCTGTTCTTCGCCGGCAAAGACGTTGTAGCGCCAGCGCTCATCGAGGTTGCGCCAGTTGTTGGGCTTGTACACCAGCTCCTGGGTGGTGGAGGTGATCTGACCGTCTTCGATCAGCCGTACTTCCACTTCATAAATGCCGCCGGGCAGCGGTCGGGTATCGAGGGTCTGCAAACCGGCCGGCACCGATTGGGTATTGATCAGCAGACCATCGCGCCAAATCTCCACCGAGCCCTGACGGTTGGCGGTGACATAGATCGGATAAACGCTGGGCATCGCGCTGTTGATGGCCAGGCTGTCGGAGCTGCCGTACATCACACCAACGGCGGTGTCGGGGCTGGTGCCGAACGTGCGCGGCTGGCGCATCAGCCCTTCGGAATTGGGGGTGAAATAGCCCAGACGAAAAAAACTGCCTTGCAGTTCGCGCTGGGTGTGCAGCTCCTGGATGGCGTGATAAAGCTTGTCGTCCGGGCCACCAAGACGGGCAACTTGCAGGTTCAGCGTCTGGCTCCAGTTGCCCAGGCTTGAACTGGCTTCGAGGCCGAAGCGTCCGCCCAGATCCTGCTCCTGACCACCGTTGAGGTTGAGCTGGTTACGCACCATCAGGCCGTGACTGCCACTGTCGGGCTGCTCGTAATAGCGCTTGGCCTCAACGTCGCGCTCGGCATTTTCGGTAAGGATCGAGACCAGGGAGTTTTCCAGGTTGTAATGCACCGCCAGAAACTGGTCCGGACAGGAACCGCTGCACGCGCCCAAGGGCACGCCGGGCTTGAGATAGCTCGCCCATTTTTCCCGCTCGGCCGGACCGAGACGGTTATCGCTGGTGTCAGTGAATTCGAGCAGGGTGATGCGATCATCGTGCGACAACACCACCATGGCCTCACCCAGCGGTTGCTGATCGACTTCGACCCGTACCGCCAGAGGCACATCAAAGAAATGCTCTTCGAAATCCGCCGGCAAACCCTTGGCCTGCGCCAGCAGACTGCGGGGCGTGGTACCGGTGGAGTTGGACGCCACGGCTGCGCTGGCACAAAACAACAGCGCAAGCGCAGCCGCGATGGGTGTCATCGGGAACATGAACTCGTACTCTGATTTACAAACAAGGAAAGTCCGACGGGACAAACACTGCTATCTGCCCCGTCGGTTAGCGCCACTGGTAAAAGCGCGCCTTAGTGCCTGATCAATGCGATCAGTTGCCAGCAACCGGTGGCACGGCATCAAAGATCATCGCCACGGAGCCGGTGTAATCCCCCGGCACGAAGTTGCTGCCCACCGCGCTGATTTTCAGCGGTGCGCGGTAGTTGACGTCCGACTCCGATTCACCCACAACCATTTGCGGGGTGAGGGTCAGTTCCTTGTTGTTAAGCATGACTTGCAGGTCGATCGAGGTATTGCCAGCGACCAGCTTCGGCTGGCTTTCCAGGCTGGCGTGTACCGAACCGTTGTTGTTGCGCACATCGAAGAACCCATTGACGTCGCGCATTTTCCCGGTGCTCGGCTGGTAGCTCATGTCCTGGTCTTTGTTGACCAGGTCCGGATCGGTCGGCACTACATAGAAACCGTTGGTCGGCACATGCGCGACAAGGCTGATCGAGTGCGACGCTTCACCAGCGGCGAATGCGCCAGTCGAACCCAGTGCCAGGAGAGCCAGTGGAGCGGCGATTGCGAGTTTCTTGAACATCGTTATGTACCTGTTTTCTTGATAGGGGGATGAACATTGAAAGTTCAAGACAATCACTGCCCGAGTCGCTGCCCGAGTTGAGCCAGGTCAACTTGAACTTTCAATGCCGAAGCATCATCGACTGTTAACTCTTGGAAGTAAGCAGGCAACTTCCGACAACCGCGTAGTTAAACAACCCCATGACCCGCAAGAAAAAAGAACATAAAACAGATATTCAAAACATTGACTGTAAGTTTCACCCTACAGACAGTTTCAGTAAAAAAACCATACAGCAACTTTACCCTGACAGCACGGCAACTTAGTGCAATTTAGAACATATACTCTACACACAATAGAGCGATGACTTTAACTTTCAAGTTATCGTTTCCGACAACCGGCCGAGATTCGCTGCTTGCGCCCGAATCGGATCTGCCGCTCGTCAGGCGACGCCCTTTCTCGGGGAAAAACGTCTTGCACACTCTCCAAGATATATCTTAAGTTGTATCTAAACACGACGAGAGAAGACAGAAATGAGAGACCATCATTCCCCCCATCGCGAACACGGCGACGGCCGTGACGGCTTCGAAAAGCGCCCCGGGCGCGAGCGCGGCGGCCGAGGCCCTCGGGTGTTCGCCCCCGGTGACCTGAAATTGCTGCTGCTGGCGCTGGTCGCCGAACAGCCGTGCCACGGCTACGACCTGATCCGCCAGATCGAAGGCATGTTCGACGGCGCCTACAGCCCCAGTCCCGGCGTGATCTACCCGACCCTGACCTTTCTCGAAGAAAGCGAGTTGATCACCGGCGACGCCGAGGGCGGCAAAAAACGCTACAGCGCCACCGACGCCGGTCGTTTGTCTTTAAGCGAGCAAGCCGTGGCGCTGGACGGTGTGCGTATGCGCATCGATGTGAGCAAACGCTCGCTGCGCGGCCATGATCGGCCGCCGGAAATCCATGAAGCCGTGCACAACCTGCGCCATGCCCTGCAGATGCACCACGGCCGCTGGAGCGCCGAAGAAATCCTGCGCGTGCGTGACCTGCTCAACGACACCGCCAAAGCCATCGTCGACGGCCCTGCCGTTCAACCTGCCCCGGAGAAAGCCGAATGACTGCAGTCGATACCCAAACCATTCACCGCGTGATGCACGAAATCAAACGCCGCAAGCTGGAAGTCCTGCGCGTGGTCGACCTGACGCCGCGTATGCGCCGCATCACCCTCGGCGGACCGGAGCTGGCCGGGTTCATCAGCCTGGGCACCGACGATCACGTCAAACTGCTGTTCCCGCAGAACGCCGAACAAGCCGCCGCGCTGGAGACGATGGTGCTCGGCGCCGGCAAGGACGATGGGCCGAAACCGCAAATGCGCGACTACACACCGCGTCGCTATGACCTCGACGCGCTGGAGTTGGACATCGATTTCGTTCTGCACGGTGACGGCCCTGCGTCGACCTGGGCGGAGCAAGCCACACCGGGGCAGTTCCTGCACATCGGCGGGCCGCGCGGCTCGATGATCGTGCCGGACATTTTCGACAGCTACCTGCTGATCGGCGATGAAACCGCCCTGCCCGCCATCGCCCGCCGCCTCGAAGGCCTGGCGGCCAATCGCAAGGCGTTGGTGGTGATCGAAGTGGAGAACGGCGCCGAGCAACAAGTGCTGGAAAGCGCAGCGCAGGTCAATGTGATCTGGGTGTTGCGTGACGGTGGCAAGGACAACCTGCTGAGTACGGTGAAGCAGTTGCAGGTGCCCAAGGGCAATCTGTATGCGTGGGTAGCCACCGAAACGAAAGTTTCACGGCAGATCCGCCGGGTGCTGATCGATGAGCACGGGTTGGATGAGCAACTGATCAAAGCCGTCGGCTACTGGCGCGCCGAAGGCACCTCCGAAGAGGAGTAAATCCCCAGATCAAAAGATCGCAG